>NZ_DAIUBO010000055.1:0-19547 GCF_036846665.1 Amaricoccus sp.
GGGCGGGGCGGGCGCTGCCCGGCGGTGCCCGCCGGGCGGGATGGTTGCGCTGGGCTCGCCCTGAGCTCGGGCGAAAGGTAGCGTTGCCAGACAGGTCGCTTCTGTGATCCCGGCCCGGCCCTTGACGAGGCGGCGCATTGGCGCTTGCCTGAGCGCCGACCCCGGCAGCGAGGAAGACCCGATGCCCTACGACTACGACGACCAGAACATCTTCGCGAAGATCCTGCGCGGCGAGATCCCGAACCGGACCGTGCTCGAGACCGAGCACACGTTGGCCTTCGAGGACATCCGCCCGCAGGCGCCGGTACATGTTCTGGTGATCCCCAAGGGGGCCTACGTCAATTTCGACCATTTCGGCGCCGAGGCGACGGAGGCCGAGATCGTCGACTTCACCCGCACCGTGGCGAAGATCTGCGCCGAGCGCGGCGTGGCGCCGGGCGGCGCCGGCGACGGCTACCGCCTGATCTCGAATTCCGGCGAATCCGGCGCCCAGGAGGTGCCGCACATGCATGTGCATATCCTAGGCGGGCGGGGGCTCGGGCGCATGCTCGCGCCGGCCTGAGCGAGCGCGCCCCCGAGCCGCCCCTGCACGCGAGCTTCAGCGGCTGCCGGGGCACGGCCGGGAACGGGGGCACCGGTGCGCGGCGCCCGGAGGCGGGCTCAGGCCGCCCTTCCGCGGGTCAGGGAGACGAAGACGTCCTCGAGGTCGGGCTCCTCGGTCGCCACGTCGCGGATGGCGATCCCCGCCCGGCGCAGGAGATCGAGCACGGTCTCGGCGCGGGTCTCGCTGCGACGATAGGAGAAGACCAACGCGCCGTCGCGGCGCAGCGCGACCTCGATGCCCAGGGGCACCTCCGGCAGAGCCGTCACAGCCTGCTCGGGGGTGATGACCAGCGACTTGGCGTCGAGCCGCGAGACCAGCGCGGCGGTGCGGTCGCGCGCGATCATCGCGCCGTGGTTGACGATGGCGACGCTGTCGCACATCGCCTCGGCCTCCTCGAGGTAATGGGTGGTCAGGATGACGGTGGTCCCCGCGTCGTTGAGCTCGCGCACATAGGCCCAGAGCATCTGGCGCAGCTCGATGTCGACGCCGGCGGTGGGCTCGTCGAGCACCAGCACCGGCGGGCCGTGCACCAGCGCCTTGGCGATCAGGAGCCGCCGCTTCATGCCCCCCGAGAGCGTGCGCGCATAGGATTCGGCCTTCTCCGCGAGGCCGACGCGGGCAAGGATCTCGTCGGTGCGGCGCTGGCGCTTCGGCACGCCGTAGAGCCCGGCCTGGACCTCGAGCGCGGCGCGCGGGGTGAAGAAGGGATCGACGTTCAGCTCCTGCGGCACCACGCCGATGGCGGCGCGGGACTGGCGCGGGTTGCGGTCCTGGTCGAAGCCCCAGATCCGCACACTGCCCGCGGTCTTCAGCGTCAGGCCGGCGAGGATGTTGATCAGCGTCGACTTGCCCGCGCCGTTCGGCCCGAGCAGGCCGAAGATCGAGCCCTCGGGCACGTCGAGGTCGATGCCGCCCAGCGCCTCCTTGGGCGGCGTGCCGCCCTGGCCGGCATAGACCTTGCGCAGGCCGCGGATCTCGATGGCATTCTCGCCCATGGGGCTCCCCGCGCCCGGGCCGGTGCTGCCGGGCATTGCCCCCCGGCTATCATGCGGGCTAATCAGAGGTCAAACCGCGCCAGGCCAAGGGAATCCCGTCATGCCGATTGCAGCCCCGGAGACGATCGAGACCACCAGCACGCGCATCGCCTGCGACGGCGGCGGACCCCTGGGCCATCCGCGGGTCTGGCTGGAGATCGACCCGAAGACCGGCTTCGTGGAATGCGGCTATTGCGATCGCAAATACGTGCTGAAGCCGGGCAGCGCCCCGGACCATTGAGGTGGGCGGCTTCGGCAGGGGGCACCACCTGCACCTGATCGACGGGTCGGGCTTCATCTTTCGCGCCTATCACGCGCTGCCGCCGCTCACGCGCAAGTCCGACGGCCTGCCGGTCGGGGCGGTGGCGGGCTTCTGCAACATGGTCTTCAAGCTGGTCGAGGAGGCCAAGGGCGACGACGCGCCGACCCATGTGGCGGTGATCTTCGACCATTCCGCCACGACCTTCCGCAACGCGATCTACCCCGCCTACAAGGCCCAGCGGCCGGAGCCGCCGGAGGATCTGCGCCCGCAGTTCGGGCTGATCCGCGACGCGACGCGCGCCTTCAACCTGCCCTGCATCGAGCTCGAGGGCTTCGAGGCCGACGACATCATCGCCACCTATGCGGCCCGGGCGGCGGCGGCCGGCGGGCGGGTGACCATCGTCTCGGCGGACAAGGACCTGATGCAGCTCGTCGCGCCCGGCATCGAGATGATCGACACGCTCAAGAACCGGGTGATCGGGCCGCAGGAGGTGGAGGAGAAATTCGGCGTGCCGCCGGAGAAGGTGGTCGACGTCCAGGCGCTGGCGGGCGATTCGGTCGACAACGTGCCCGGCGCGCCGGGGATCGGCATCAAGACCGCGGCGCTGCTGATCGGCGAATACGGCGATCTCGAGACGCTGCTCGCCCATGCCGGCGAGATCCGCCAGCCCAAGCGCCGCGCCGCCCTCGTCGAGAACGCCGAGCAGATCCGCATCTCGCGCGAGCTCGTCACGCTGCGGCGCGACGCGCCGGTGCCCGAGCCGCTGGAGGCGCTGGAGGTCCGGGAGCCGGACCCGAAGGTGTTGCTCGACTTCCTCGCCGGGATGGAGTTCCGCACCCTCTCGGCGCGGATCGCGGCCAGGCTCGGGGTCGAGGCGCCGGTCATCGCCCGGCCCGAGCCGCCGGCGGGGGGCGCCTCCGGCGGGGCATCGAGCCCCGCCGAAGGCGGCGCGGCGGGCGCCGCGCAGGCCGGGGACCCCCCGCCGCAGGGACCGGCCACGCCGGATCTGCCGCCGATCGACCGCAGCCGCTACGCGATCCTGCGCGAGGCCGCGGCGCTCGAGGCCTGGATCGCGCGCATCCGCGAGCGCGGCGCCGTGGCGGTGGATACCGAGACCACCTCGCTCGACGAGATGCGGGCGCGGCTCGTGGGAATCTCGCTCGCGACCGGGCCGGGGGAGGCCGCCTATATCCCGCTCGGCCATGCCGCCGGCGCGGGCGACCTCTTCGGCGCCGAGGCGCGGGCCGAGGGCCAGATGCCGCTGGAGGAGGCCCTGGCGCTGTTCAGGCCGGTGCTCGAGGATCCCTCGGTTCTGAAGATCGGCCAGAACGTCAAATACGACGCCAAGATCCTCGCCCGCCACGGGATCGCGCTCGCCCCGATCGACGACACGATGCTGATCTCCTACGCCCTGCACGCCGGGCTGCACGGCCATGGCATGGATTATCTCTCCGAGACCTATCTCGGCCATGCCTGCATCCCGATCAAGTCGCTGATCGGCAGCGGCAAGGCGGCGCGGACCTTCGACCGGGTGCCGGTGGAGGAGGCCGCGCCCTATGCCGCCGAGGATGCGGAGGTGACCTGGCGGCTCTGGCGGATGCTGAAGCCGCGGCTGCCCTTCGCGCGGGTCACCCGGGTCTACGAGACCCTGGAGCGGCCGCTGGTCCCTGTGCTGGCCGAGATGGAGATGGCCGGCATCCGGGTCGACCGGGCGCGGCTCTCGCGGCTCTCGGGGGATTTCGCCCAGAAGATGGCGGGGCTCGAGGCGGAGATCCACGGCCTGGCCGGGGGGAAGTTCAACGTCGGCTCCCCCAAGCAGCTCGGCGAGGTGCTTTTCGACCAGATGGGGCTCGAGGGCGGGCGCAAGGGCAAGACCGGGGCCTATGCCACCGGCGCGGACGTGCTCGAGGATCTCGCGGCCCGGGGCCACGAGCTGCCGGCCCGCGTGCTCGACTGGCGCCAGCTCTCGAAGCTCAAGTCGACCTATACCGACACGCTGCAGGAGGCGATCAATCCCGAGACCGGGCGGGTGCATACCTCCTATGTCATCTCGGGCGCCGCGACCGGGCGCCTCGCCTCCACCGACCCGAACCTGCAGAACATCCCCGTGCGCACCGAGGAGGGGCGGCGCATCCGCGAGGCCTTCGTGGCGGAGGCCGGCAACGTGCTCGTCAGCCTCGACTATTCCCAGATCGAGCTCCGCATCCTCGCCCATGTCGCCGACATTCCGGCGCTGAAGGCGGCCTTCGCCGAGGGCATCGACATCCACGCGCTGACCGCGTCGCAAATGTTCGGCGTGCCGATCGAGGGCATGGATCCGATGGTGCGCCGCCAGGCCAAGGCGATCAATTTCGGGGTGATCTACGGCATCTCGGCCTTCGGGCTCGCCAACAACCTGCGCATCCCGCGCGAGGAGGCGAAGAAGTTCATCGACACCTATTTCGAGCGCTTCCCCGGCATCCGCGAATACATGGACGCCACCGTCGCCTTCGCCAAGGAACACGGCCATGTGGAGACGCTCTTCGGGCGGCGCATCCATACCCCGGAGATCAACGCCAGGGGGCCGCATGCCGGCTTCGCCAGCCGGGCCGCGATCAACGCGCCGATCCAGGGCTCGGCGGCGGACATCATTCGCCGGGCGATGATCCGCGTGCCCGAGGCGATCCGCGGCCTGCCGGCGCGCATGCTGCTCCAGGTCCATGACGAGCTGCTCTTCGAGGTGGAGGAGGGCGCGGTCGAGGCGACCATCGCCGCGGTGCGCGGCGTCATGGAGCGCGCCGCCGCCCCGGCGGTGCATCTCGACGTGCCGCTGGTGGTCGATGCCGGTCAGGGGCCGAACTGGGCGGCAGCGCATTAGCCGCGGCCGATGGCCGCCGCGATGCGGCCTTGCACCAGAACTGCCAGCGGCCCGCACGGTCGACATTCATCTCGCCCGGGGGCCGGGCGACCGGACTGGGCAAGGCGCCACCGGCGCCTCGCCTTCTCGGCCCGGGGGAAGGTGGCGCGGACCGCGCGGGGCGCGGCGTTATCCCTGTCCCGGGAGTCGGCCTCAGGAACGGTCGTTCGGAAGGGACGCTGCCCTCACTCCGCCCATGCCTCCCGCACCCAGTCGCTCGGCAGCAGGAAATGCCGCAGGTAGCGCAGCGGCGGGTCCGGCCTTTCGGCGGAGAACAGCCCGCGCAGATGCTCGGCCCGGCTCATCGGCCGGTAATGCTTGCCCCAATGCCCGGCGATGGCATGGGGCGGCAGCAGGCCGCCCGGGAAGATCACCACCTTGGCGCCGGCGGGACGCTTCGGCGGCAGCAGGAAGTTCAGCGGAAAGGCCCGGGCGCAATCGAGGCGGAAATGCTTCACCCAGCCCGAGGGCCAGAAGCTCACGCCCCCTGGCGCCTCGCGCGTCACGAAGCGCTGCTCGAACTGATAGCTATCCGCCACCGCCTGCGGATCGGCCAGGAAGCGCTCCTGCAATGGCAGAAGCTTGCCCACCGGAAAGCGGAAGAGCGAGGTCTGGCCCAGGGCCTCGAAGGGCGTGTTGGGATTGCGCGCCAGGATCACGTCCTGCGGCGCGCCCTGCTCGAAGAAGCCGTCCATCGAACCGGTCACCACCAGGTCGAGATCCATGAAGAGCACCGGCCCCTCGAGCCGCCCGAGCCGCGCGCTCCAGAGCCGCGCCTTGGGCCAGATGCCCTTGGTCCCCTTGGGCATCTCGACCTCGAGCGGCGGCAGGTCCTCCACCTGCACCTCGGGGCGAAACCCCGCCGCGCTGTCGGTGAAGCAGGTGAAGGAGAAGGGCGGCGTGATGTTGCGCGCCACCCCGGCATAGAGCCGGTTCACGTAGGGCGCCCCGTAGCGCCTGCCCCAGTTGATGCAGATGACCTGCTTCATCCGCACCCCCCGCGCGCCGCCCTCAGAAATCGACCGCGATGCCCCTGCGCTCCCAGTCGCCGTAACGCACCGGCTCGGGCCCGTCGCGGCCGCCCAACTCCCCGGGCAGGTCGAGCGGCGGGCGGGCGGCGCGGCGCTTCTCCGCCTCCGCCAGCGCCCGCGCGGCGGCGGCTGCGATGCGGGCCTCTTTCTCGGCGCTCTCGTCGGGCATATTGTCTCCTCGGCCGGACGGCATCATATGGTCGGGGGGAAGGCCGCTGCAAGGGCGGAGGGGTGCATGAACTATTTCAGGACGATGCTGCTGCTGGCGGCGATGACGGCGCTCTTCATGGGCGTCGGCTGGCTGATCGGCGGCACCGGGGGCATGCTGATCGCGCTCCTCTTCGCGGTGGGCACCAATGCCTTCGCCTTCTGGAACTCCGACCGGCTGGCGCTGAGCATGCATCACGCCGAGCCGGTGACCCGGGCGAGCGCGCCCGATCTGCATGCCATGGTGAGCGAGCTCGCGGCCAACGCCGGACTGCCCATGCCGAAGATCTACCTCGTGCGCTCCGACCAGCCCAACGCCTTCGCCACCGGGCGCAACCCCGCGAACGGCGCGGTGGCGGTGACGACGGGCATCCTGCAGCTGCTCGACCGGGACGAGCTGCGCGGGGTGATCGCCCACGAGCTCGCGCATATCAGGAACCGCGATACCCTGACCATGACCGTGGCCGCGACGGTTGCCGGCGCGATCTCGATGCTGGCGCAGTTCGGCTTCTTCTTCGGCCACTCGAACAACGACCGCAACCCGCTCGGGCCGATCGGGGTGCTGCTCGCGGTGCTCTTCGCGCCGCTGGCGGCGATGCTGATCCAGATGACCATCAGCCGCACGCGGGAATATTCCGCCGACCGGCTCGGCGCGGAGATCAGCGGCGATCCGCTCGGCCTCGCCGGGGCGCTGCGCAAGATCTCCTCCTATGCCGGGCGGCTGGAGCTGCCGAGCGCCGAGCGCAATCCCGCCTCGGCCTCGATGTTCATCGTCAATCCCCTGACCGGGGCGCGCATGGACAATCTCTTCTCGACCCATCCCAATGTGGAGAACCGCATCCGCGCGCTCGAGGCCATGGCCGGCGGCATGGGGCCCGGCCCCGCGCTCCGCGAGAGCTCCATCCCCGTGACCGGGCGCCGCGGCGCCCGGCGTTGAGCGCGCCCGGCCTCGCCGAGCGGGGGGCGGCGGCGGCGCTGCTCTCCGGGGTCCTGGCGCGCGGGCGCAACCTCGCCGACCAGACCGCCGATCCCGGGGGACCGCTGGCGCGCCTCGCGCCGCCCGAGCGCGCGCGGGCCCAGGGGCTCGCGACCGGTACCCTGCGCCATCTCGGCCGGATCGACGCGCTGCTCGCGGGCTTCTTCCGCCGGCTGCCGCCCGCGCCGGTGCGCGACCAGCTGCGGGTGATGGTGGCCGACCTGATGCTCGCCGGCACCCCGCCCCATGCCGCGGTCGACAGCGCCGTGCGGCTGGTGCGCGCCCTGCCCCGGGGCCGGCAATTCGCCGGGCTCGCCAATGCGGTCGGGCGGCGCGTGGCCGAGGGCGGCACGGCACTCTGGGAAGCGACCCCCGAGGGCGACCCGCCCGGCTGGCTCGCCGAGGCGCTCGCGGCGGAATACGGGGAGGCGGCCGGCGCGGCGATCCTGCGCGCCCATCGCGCCGAGCCGCCCCTCGACCTGACCCTGAAGCCCGGCGAGGCGCCGGGGCCCTGGGCCGCGGCGCTGGGCGCCGAGATCCTGCCGACCGGCAGCCTGCGGCTGGCGCGGCCCGGCCAGGTCTCGCGGCTCGCCGGCTACGATACGGGCGCCTGGTGGGTCCAGGACGCCGCCGCCGCCCTGCCGGTGCGGCTCCTCGGCGAGCTGGCGGGGCGGGCGGCGCTCGATCTCTGCGCCGCGCCGGGCGGCAAGACGCTGCAACTGGCCGCGGCCGGGGCGCGGGTCACCGCGCTCGACCTCTCAGCCTTCCGCATGGCCCGGGTCGCGGAGAACCTGGCGCGCTGCGGCCTCGCCGCGGAGACGGTGGTCGCGGATGCCCGCGACTGGCACCCCGGGCGGCGCTTCGAGGCGGTGCTGGTCGATGCGCCCTGCTCGGCCACCGGCACGATCCGAAGGCACCCCGACCTGCCCTTCCTGCGCAAGCGGCGGGACCTGGGGCCGCTGCTGGCGCTGCAGGCCGCGCTCCTGGCGCGGGCCTGGGACTGGCTCGCGCCGGGCGGGCGGCTGGTCTTCTGCACCTGCTCGCTGCTGCCGGCGGAGGGCGAGGCGCAGCTCGCCGCCTTCCGTGCCGCGCATCCGGAGGCCGAGCCCGTCCCGCCCGCGCCCGGATCACCCGGGATCGCGCCCGAATGGATCGACGCGAAGGGAGGCCTGCGGCTCCGGCCCGACTTCTGGCCCGAGCGCGGCGGCATGGACGGCTTCTACGCCGCCTGCCTGCGAAAGCCCGCCATCGCGGCGTGACAAGTCCCCGCCGGGCGGCGATAAGGGCCGCCGACAAACCCAGCGAAAGCCGCGCCGCCCGCCCATGTCCCGAACCGCGCTGACCCTGCAGGCCCTGGGCGAACGCCTCGCGCAGCCGACGCGCGCCATGCGCAACCGGCTGATGGCGCATCGGGCGCGGCTCGGCACCCGGCCGCAGGTCGCCAAGACCCTGCCCGAGCCGGTGCTGGTCGGCGACGCCGATCTCGGCGAGGGGCTGATCGCCGGGCGCTGGGTGGCGCGTGGGCGGGTCACCGAGCTCGGCGCGGCCTCGATCTGGCAGGCGCGGCTCGCCGATCCCGTACTCGAGGCCGAGCGCCAGGGCTGCCTCTGGCTCGACGACCTCGCGGCGCTGGGCCGGCGCGCGGCACGCGAAAGGGCCCAGTCCTGGGTCCAGGACTGGATCCGCCGCTTCGGCACCGGCGGCGGCCCGGGCTGGACGCCCGAGATCGCCGGCCGCCGCACCAAGCGCTGGACCTCCCATTGCGCCTTCCTGACCGAGGGGCTGGACCGGGCCGCGGCCGACCGCTTCTGGTTCGCGCTCGCCGCCCAGCAACGCTACCTCGCCCATACCTGGGGCGACGCCGAGGAGGGCCTGCCGCGGCTGCGCGCGCTGGCGGGGCTGGTCTGGTCGGGCGTCGCCCTGCCCAATTCCGGCCACCGGCTGGCGATGGTCGAGCTCGGCCTGCTCGCCGAGGCGCTCGTCGACATGGAGGGCGCGACGCCCAGCCGCTCCCCGGAGGATCTCGCGGAGGTGCTGATCCTCCTGATCTGGACGGCGCGGCTCCTGGAGAACGCCGGCCAGCACGCGGCGCCGGCGCATCTCGCCGCCATCGTGCGCGGGGTGCCGATCCTGCGGCTCCAGCGCATGGGCGACGGCAGCCTCGCGCGCTTCCACGGCGGGGGGCCCGGCTCGGCGGACCGGATCGACCAGGCGCTGGCGGAGCTGCGCACCGGCGTGCAGGTCCGCCCGAAGCTGCCCATGGGCTATGCCCGCCTCGCCTGCGGCCGGGCGATCGTGCAGATGGACGGCGCCGCGCCGCCGGGCGAGTCCCATGCCCTCACCGCCCATGCCAGCGCGCTCGCCTTCGAGATGAGCCTCGGCCGCCAGGCGGTGGTGGTCAACGCCGGGCCGGGCCGGGGCTTCGGCGCGCCGGCGGCGATCGCGGCGCGGCAGACGGCGGCGCATTCCACCGTCGAGATCGGCGGCGCCTCCTCGGCGCGGATCGAGACGCGCGGGCTCGCCGCCCGTACCTTGGGCGCGCGGCTGGAGGCGGGCCCCTCGCTCGTCTCGGTGCGCCAGGCCCAGGACGCCACCGGCCAGTGGCTGCTCGCCACCCACGACGGCTATGCGGCGAGCCACGGCATGCTGCACGAGCGCCGGCTCTTTCTCGACGCCCGCGGCCACGAGCTGCGCGGCGAGGACATCCTCTCCGTGCCCGACGCGCGGGCGCGCGCGCTTTTCGACCGGATGGCGAAGGGCGGCAAGCTCGGCTTCGCCGCGCGCTTCCACCTGCATCCCGCGGTCGAGGCCGAGTTCGACGCCGCGCGCGACCTCGTCGCCCTGACCCTGCCGAGCGGCGAGGTCTGGACCTTCCGCGCCGCCGGCGGCGCGCTCGCCCTCGATCCCGCGCTCTATCTCGACCCCTCCCAACCCGCGCCGGGGCAGAGCCGCCAGCTGGTTGTCCGCGCCGAGGTCGTCGATTATCTCGGCCAGGTCATCTGGTCCTTCAACCGCGTCGCCGAGGCGCCCGCCGCGGCCTGATCCCCGCCGCAGACGAGGAGAACCCCTCCCATCATGTCCCCCGATCTCGTCCCGGTCCGGACCGCGCTCGTTTCCGTCTCCGACAAGACCGGCCTCGCCGATCTCGCCCGCGCGCTGGTCGCGCGCGGCATCGCGCTCCTCTCCACCGGCGGCACCGCGGCGGCCCTGCGCGCCGCGGATCTGCCGGTGCGCGACGTGGCCGAGCTCACCGCCTTCCCCGAGATGCTCGACGGGCGGGTGAAGACCCTGCACCCGATGGTGCATGGCGGGCTGCTCGCGCTGCGCGACGAACCCTCGCACCGGGCGGCGCTCGACGCCCACGGCATCGGCGAGATCGACCTGCTCGTGGTCAATCTCTACCCCTTCGAGGCCACGGTCGCTTCCGGGGCCGGATACGACGACTGCGTCGAGAACATCGACATCGGCGGCCCGGCGATGCTGCGCGCCGCCGCCAAGAACCACTGCTTCGTCGCCGCCGTGACGGATGTGGAGGATTACCCCGCCCTGCTCGCCGAGCTCGAGGCGACCGGCGGCGCCACCCGCGCCGCCTTCCGCCAGGTGCTGGCCCAGACCGCCTTCGGCCGCACCGCCGCCTATGACGCGGCGGTCTCGGGCTGGCTCGCCGGGGCGCTCGGGATGCCGGCGCCGCGCCGCCGGGTGCTGGCCGGCCGGCTCGGCGAGATCCTGCGCTACGGCGAGAACCCGCATCAGGGGGCGGCCTTCTACCGCGACGGCAGCGCCCGGCCCGGCGTGGCGACGGCGCGCCAGCTCCAGGGCAAGGCGCTCTCCTACAACAACATCAACGACACCGATGCGGCCTTCGAGCTCGTGGCGGAATTCGCGCCCGAGGCGGGGCCGGCCTGCGTGATCGTCAAGCATGCCAATCCCTGCGGCGTGGCGCGCGGCGCGACCGCGCTCGCGGCCTATCGCGCCGCCTACGATTGCGACCGGACCTCGGCCTTCGGCGGCATCGTCGCGCTGAATTGCGCCCTCGATGCCGAGACCGCCGAGGAGATCGCCGGCATCTTCACCGAGGTGGTCATCGCCCCGGAGGTCAGCGAGGCGGCCGCGGCGATCTTCGCCGCCAGGAAGAACCTGCGGCTGCTGGTGGCCGGCGGCCTGCCCGAGGCCGGCGCCCCGGGCCTCGCCTGGCGCCAGGTCGCCGGCGGCCTGCTGGTGCAGGACCGCGACGCCGGCCGGATCGGCCGCGAGGCGCTGCGGGTGGTGACCCGTCGCGCCCCGGAGGGCCGCGAGCTCGAGGATCTGCTCTTCGCCTGGACGGTGGCCAAGCACGTCAAGTCCAACGCCATCGTCTATGCCCGCGACGGGGCGACCGTCGGCATCGGCGCCGGCCAGATGAGCCGGGTCGATTCCACGCGCATCGCCGCGCGCAAGGCCGGCGACATGGCGACGGTGCTGGGGCTGGCCGAGCCGCCGACCCGCGGCGCGGTGGTGGCCTCGGACGCCTTCTTCCCCTTCGCCGACGGATTGCTCGCCGCCGCCGAGGCCGGCGCGACGGCGGTGATCCAGCCCGGCGGATCGGTCCGCGACGACGAGGTGATCGCCGCCGCGGACGAGGCCGGCCTCGCCATGGTCTTCACCGGCATGCGGCATTTCCGCCACTGAACGCGCCCGCGGCTTGCGCGCCCTACACGCGGCGCTCGAACAGCGCGCAATACCGCCACAGTCCCGCCCGTGCGCCAGCACGGGCAGCGCCCGCCCGCCCCATGGCGGGCGCTTCGCGCCCACCCGGGCGCGTGCCGCCCATGCTTCATTGCCTGCTCTACCAACGGCCCTCCGCCGGACCCCTGTTGTCCCATGGCTGCGCCCCGGCAAAAGGCCGCACCCCGCGCGCCGGCCAGTTCGACGCCGTTAACACTTTTCTCCATACAAAACAACATGTTGCAATCTGTCCCCATGGGGACGCCCCTTCCGGCGCCCGAATCCGCCCGCGCGGCGGCCCGGCTCCGACTTCGGGATTCCGCTCGGCCTGCGCATGCGCTAGGGTCCGGCCAACCCGACGGAGCGACCAGACATGCCCCGCAGCAACCTCGCCCGGGCCGCCATCGTCGCGGCCATCGTCTTCCTGATCGACCGCGCCTCGAAGATCTTCGTCGTGGAGATGCTGGACCTGCGCCACCGGCTGGCGATCCCGGTCTTCGATCCCTGGCTCAACCTGACCATGGCCTGGAACCGCGGCGTCAATTTCGGCCTCTTCGACATGGGCGACGCCGGGCGCTGGTTCCTGGTGGGCCTCGCGCTCGCGATCGTCGCCGGCCTCGCGCTCTGGGTGCGGCGCAGCCAGGGCTGGGCGGCGGCGATCGGGGTCGGCGCGATCATCGGCGGCGCGCTCGGCAATGTCTGGGACCGGCTGCAATACGGCGCCGTCGCGGATTACCTGAACATGAGCTGCTGCGGCCTCCGCAACCCCTATGCCTTCAACGTCGCCGATGCGGCGATCTTCGGCGGGGTGGCGGTGCTGCTGCTCTTCGCCCGCAGCCCGGACCGCGACAAGGCGCCGGAGCCGCGCAACAGGACGTGACGCGCCGATCCGAGTGCGCTAGAGACGGTGCCTGTCGACGGGGATCACCATGGCCGGACCGGCAAGCGAAAAATTCTTCGGAGCCTCGCTGCTCCTGGCCGGCGCCGTCGCGCTGGCGGGATGCAGCGGCGGGCTCGCCGGCGCCCTGCGCTCCTCCGGCGTTGGGGACACGCCGGACGAGTTCCTGGTCCTGCCCACCAAGCCGCTCGAAATGCCGCAGAACCTCGCCGCCCTGCCGGTGCCGACGCCGGGCACCGCCAATCTGGTCGACTACCACCCCGGCCCCGAGGCCGTGGCGGGGCTGACCGGCCGGGCGGGTCCGGCCGGAGTGGCGAGCGGCAACGCCCTCGTCGCCCGCGCCGGGGGCGCCGATCCGCAGATCCGCACGGCCCTCGCGGCCGAGGACGTCGAATACCGGCGGACCCATCGCGGCCTGCTGCTCGAGCGCTGGTTCGCCAGGGACCAGGACGCGCTGATCTACAAGGACATGACCCTCGACGCCGGCGCCGAGTTCCAGCGCCTGCGCGCCCGGGGCTACCAGGTGCCCTCGCCGCCGCCTTCCCTCGTGAGCGAGTGACGATCACGCCTGCGTGGCCTCCGGTTGATCTTGGTGGCGCCGGCGATACTCTGCGCATCGCAGTCACGCCGGGAACAGCCGCCATGCGCCTTGCCATCGCCTTGCTTCTCGCCGCCGCGGGGTCCGCGGCGCGGGCCGCCGACGGCGACATCCAGAGCTTCACTCTGCCGAACGGCCTGCAGGGCGTGGTGATCGAGGATCACCGCGCCCCGGTCGTCACCCAGATGGTGTGGTACCGCGTCGGCTCCGCCGACGAGACGCCGGGCGAATCCGGGCTGGCGCATTTCCTCGAGCATCTGATGTTCAAGGCGACCGACGAGCTCGCGGACGGCGAGTTCAGCAAGATCGTCGCAGCCAACGGCGGCGACGACAACGCCTTCACCTCCACCGATTACACCGCCTATTTCCAGCGCATCGCCGCCGACCGGCTGGATCTGGTGATGGGCATGGAGGCCGACCGCATGACCGACCTCGATCCGGGCGCGGAGGCGGTGCTCTCCGAGCGCGACGTGGTGATGGAGGAGCGCCGGCAGGTGGTCGAGAACGATCCCGGCGGGCTCTTCGCCGAGGAGCGCCGCGCCGCGCTCTACTACAACCATCCCTACGGGCGGCCGGTGATCGGCTGGATGCACGAGATGGAGCAGTTCGACGAGGAGAAGGCGATGGCCTTCTACCGGGCGCATTACGCGCCGAACAACGCCATCCTCGTGGTCGCGGGCGACGTGGAGGCCGCCGAGGTCGAGCGGCTGGCGCGCGAACATTTCGGCCCGATCCCGGCCTCGGACGCCATCGGCCCGCGCATCCGCCCGCAGGAGCCGCCGCATCGCGCGGCGCGGCGGCTGGAATTCCGCGACCCCCGCGTCCGCCAGCCCTATGTCACCCGCAGCTGGTTCGCGCCGCAGCGCAGGCCCGGCGACCAGCGCGAGGCGGCGGCGCTCTACGTGCTGGCCGAGCTGCTCGGCGGCCCCGGGATCACCTCGGTGATGGCGCAGGAGCTGCAGCTCGCCGAAGGCGTCGCGATCGACGCCGGCGCCTCCTACGCCGATACCGGCGTCGATCCGCAGAGCTTCAACGTCTACGTGGTCCCGAAGCCGGACGTGAGCCTCGCCGAGGCCGAGGAACGGCTCGACGCCCTGCTGGCGCGCTTCGTCGCCGAGGGCCCCGACCCGCAGCAGCTGGAGCGGATCAAGACCCGCATCCGCGCCGACCGGATCTTCGACCGCGACAACCTGCAGTACCGCGCCCGCCAGGTCGGCAGCGAGCTCGCGACCGGGCTCACGCTCGAGGATGTCGAGGCCTGGCCGGACCTGCTCCAGGCGGTCACCCCCGAGGAGGTCCGGGCGGCCGCGCAGGCGGTCTTCCGGCCGGAGAACGCGGTGACGAGCCTGATGATGGCGCCCGAGACGGTGGAGGTCGTCGGCCAATGACCCGCATCCTGCACGCCCTCGCGGCGGCGTTCCTCTTGGCGCTGGCGGCGACGCTGCCGGCGCGGGCGGCCATCGACATCGTTCCCGTCACCTCGCCGGGCGGCATCACCGCCTGGCTCTACGAGGACCACACCATCCCGATGGTCTCGCTCGAAGCGAGCTTCCGCGGCGGATCCGCGCTCGATCCGGAAGGTCAGGCGGGCGCGGTCAACCTGATGACCGCGCTCCTGGAAGAAGGTTCGGGCGATCTCGACGCCACCGCCTTCGCCCAGGCCCGCGACGACCTCGCGGCGGGCTTCAGCTTCGACGCCGGCCGCGACGAGGTCGCGGTCTCGGCGCGGATGCTGTCGGAGAATCTCGACGCCTCCGTCGATCTCCTGCGCGCGGCACTTGTCGAGCCCCGCTTCGATGCGGAGGCCGTGGCGCGGGTGCGTGGCCAGGTCGCCTCGATCCTGCGCAGCGACGAGACCGACCCGGACGCCATCGCCTCCCGCGCCTTCTATGCCGAGGCCTTCCCGGGCCATCCCTACGCCCTGCCGCCGGACGGCACGCTCGCCACCGTGGCCGATCTCGATGCCGAGGCCGTGCGGGCGGCGCATCGCGCGGCGCTGGCGAAGGACCGGCTGATGATCGCCGTGGTCGGTGACATCGACGCCGAGCGGCTCGGCCCGTTGCTCGACCGGCTCTTCGGCGACCTGCCCGAGACCGGCGCCCCGCTGCCGGAAGTGGCCGAGCCGGCCACGGCGGGAACGCTCAGCGTCATCGACCTCGGCATCCCTCAGTCGGTCGTGGTCTTCGGCCATGCGGGCATCCCGCGGGACGATCCCGACTTCATTCCCGCCTTCGTGATGGATCACATCCTCGGCGGCGGCGGCTTCGGCTCGCGCCTCACCGAGGAGGTGCGCGAGAAGCGCGGGCTGACCTACGGCATCTACACCTATCTCGCGCCGGGCGATTTCGGCGCGCTCTACATGGGCCGCTTCTCCAGCGCCAACGGCCGGGTCGCCGAGGCGCTCGGCATCCTGCGCGAGGAATGGGCGCTCATGGCCGAGGAGGGCGTCACCGAGGCGGAGCTCGAGGACGCCAAGCGCTACCTGACCGGCGCCTATCCGCTGCGCTTCGACGGCAACGAGCGCATCGCCGGCCAGCTGCTCGGCCTGCAGACCGCGGGCCTCGACATCGACTATGTCAACGAGCGCAACGATCTGGTCGAGGCGGTCACGCGCGAGGACATCGCCCGCGTCGCGCGCCGGATCCTCGACCCCGAGCACCTGACCTTCGTGGTGGTCGGGCGGCCGGAGGGCGTGCAGGCCACGAATTAACCGTGGCGGGCCGGCCTGCGGCCGTGCTACAAATTGGGGCATGAACGTCGCGTGCCCCAACATAGAGCGTAAACCGCCGGCAATACGCCAGCTCGACGCCGCCGCCGCCAACCGGATCGCGGCGGGCGAGGTGGTCGAGCGGCCGGCCTCCGCGATCAAGGAGCTGGTCGAGAATGCGCTCGACGCCGGGGCGCGGCGGATCGACATCGCCTATGCCGACGGCGGCAAGCGCCTGATCCGCGTCACCGACGACGGTCACGGCATTCCGGCCGAGGAACTCTCCCTGGCGCTCTCCCGCCACGCGACCTCCAAGATTGACGGCACGGATCTGACCCATATCCTCACCTTCGGCTTCCGCGGCGAGGCGCTGCCTTCGCTCGGCGCGGTCGGCGGGCTCACGATCACCTCGCGCGCCGCGGGCTCCGCGGGCGCCGCCACGGTCAGCGTGCGCGGCGACGACCCCTCGCCGGTGCGCCCCGCGGCCCTGGCCGGGGGCACCCGCGTCGAGCTGGAGGGGCTCTTCTCCGCCACCCCGGCGCGGCTGAAGTTCCTGCGCAGCGATCGCGCCGAGGCGCAGGCGATCGGCGAGGTCACCCGGCGCCTGGCAATGGCCGCGCCCTGGGTCGGCTTCAGGCTCGACGACGTCTCCGACCCTGGGCGGCCGCGCACGATCCTCGACCTCGCGCCCGAGACCGGCGATCTCTTCGGGGCGCTGCGCGGCCGGCTGCGGGCAATCCTCGGCCCGGATTTCGTCGCGAACGCGGTCCCCGTGGATGCTCTGCGCGACGGGGCGCGGCTGTCGGGGATGGCGGCGCTTCCGACCTTCTCGCGCGGCGCGGCGGTGTCGCAGCATCTCTTCGTCAACGGCCGGCCGGTGCGCGACCGGCTGCTGCTCGGCGCGCTGCGCGCGGCCTATGCGGACCTGCTCCCGCGCGACCGGCATCCCGCGGCCGCGCTCTTCCTCGATTGCCCGCCGGAGCTGGTGGACGTGAACGTGCATCCCGCGAAGGCCGAGGTGCGGTTCCGCGATCCCGGCCTGATCCGCGGCCTCCTGCTCGGGGCGCTGCGCGCGGCGCTGGCCGAGGCCGGCCATCGCGGGGCGAGCACGACCGCCCGGGGCATGCTCGGCGCCTTCCGGCCGCAGGCGCCCGCCGACCCGGGCCGGCCGCCGGCCTGGAGCCCGCCGCGGGCTGGGTGGGGCGGCTTCGCCGAGGACATGCTCGGCGCGGAGGGCTGGTCGGCGCGGGTGGAGACACCCGCGAGCCCCGAGGAGGGCGCATCCGCGCCCGAGGAGGGGCTCCCCCCCGCCGACCTGCCGCTGGGCGTGGCGCGGGCGCAGCTCCACGAGACCTATGTGATCGCCCAGACCGCCGACGGCATGGTCATCGTCGACCAGCACGCGGCCCACGAGCGGCTGGTCTACGAGCGGCTCAAGGTGCAGGCGCTGGCCAAGGGGCCGCCGTCGAGCCAGATCCTGCTCATCCCCGAGATCGTCGAGCTCGACGCGGCGGCCTGCGCGCGGCTGCTCGAAGCCGCGGAGGATCTCGCCGGGCTGGGGCTGGTCTACGAGAGCTTCGGCGGATCGGCGCTCTGCCTGCGCGAGACGCCCGCGATCCTCGGCGAGGTGGACGGTCGGCGCCTGCTCGCGGATGTGGCCGATGCGCTCAGCGAGGAGGAGGAGGGCGGGCTCAGGGCGCGGCTCGACGCCGTGCTCAGCCGCATGGCCTGCCACGGCTCGGTGCGCGCGGGGCGGCGGATGACCGTGGCGGAAATGAACGCGCTCCTGCGCGACATGGAGGCGACGCCCTTCTCGGGCCAGTGCAACCACGGCCGCCCGACCTGGATCGAGCTCAAGCGGGCGGACATCGAGCGGCTGTTCGGCCGGCGATGATCGACGCCGCCGGCCTTTCGGCCCTGCTCGACGATCCGCTGGTCCGGGCGGCCTCCGGCCTCGCGGTGGCCTGGCTGCTCTGGCGGCTCTGGCGCGCGGGCCGCGGCCCGGCGCCGCTCGCGCGCCATCTGGCCGATCTCGACGGCGCCGTGCGGGCGCTCAACGACGGGCAGAACCAGCTGCACGGCGGCATCGTCCATGTGGCCGAGGCGCAGGCCGCCGCCCAGGCGCGCATGGCCGAGACGATGGAGCGGCGGCTGGCCGAGGTCGGCCGCCTGCTCGGCGACAGCCTCGGGCAGAGCGCGCAGCGCACGGCGCGATCGCTGGGCGACCTCCAGGCGCGGCTCGAGACGATCGATCGCGCCCAGGCCAATATCACCAAGCTCTCGGGCGACGTGCTGGGGCTCCAGGACATCCTGTCCAACAAGCAGACCCGCGGCGCCTTCGGCGAGATCCAGCTGCGCGAGATCGTCACGAGGGCGCTGCCGCCCGACGCCGCCACCTTCCAGGCCACGCTCTCGAACGGCTGCCGGGCGGATTGCCTGATCCATCTGCCGCATCCGCCCGGGCCGATCGCGGTCGATGCGAAATTCCCGCTCGAGGCCTACGAGGCGCTGGTCGCCGCCACGAGCCCGGCCGCGAAGGCCGAGGCGCAGCGCCGCATGCGCGGGGCGATGCGCAGCCATCTCCGCGCCATCGCCGGGAAATACATCCTCGAGGGCGAGACGGCGGAGGGCGCGCTGCTGTTCCTGCCCTCCGAGGCGGTCTATGCGGAACTCCACGCCAGTTTCGGCGAGCTGGTGCGCGAGGGCTTCGACCTGCGGGTCTGGATCGTCTCGCCCACGACCTGCATGGCGGTGCTGCACACCCTGCGGGCGGTGCTCAAGGACGCGCGGCTCCGGGCCGAGGCCGACGCCATCCGGCGCGAGCTGGGGTTGCTGCACCGCGACATCGAGCGCCTCGGCGGGCGGGTGGCGAGCCTCGAGCGGCATTTCGACCAGGCGCGCCGCGACGTGGAGGAGATCCGGATCTCCACCGACCGGGCGCAGCGGCGCGCCCGCCGGCTCGAATCGGTCGACTTCCGCGGCGAGACCGATCCTGATACCCTGCCGATGGCGGAAGCCGCCGGGGCGCCGCCCCGGAGCTAGGCGGCGGCACCTGTTGCCTCCCGGTCACGCTGCGGTGCAACATGACCGCGGCGGATCCGGGGCGATGGATCTCCCTCCGCCCGGCATGGCAGCCTGACGGCACCGGGGGACAGGGAACAGTATCGGGGACAGGGCAGGGGCGCAGATGGCACAGCTCGCACTCGGCGATTATCCGGACCGCTACCGTCTGGCGAACGAACTGCATGCCCGGCCCTTTCCGGTGCTGGAGCCGCCGACGCGGGCCGTCCTTCTCGCGATCAAGGAGCCCGAAGCCGCGGCCGACCGCGACCGCGCGGCGGATCTCGAGCATCTGACCGCGCTGCTCGACCGCTTCGGCGCGCCGCATCCGGCGCCGGGCGCGAACCATTATTCCGGGGCGCTGGGGCGTGCCTTCCTGAAATGGGAGATGCATACCGAATTCGTCACCTACACGCTCTTCTCCGGGCAGATGGGCGCCGAGCCCTTTTCCGACGAGATCTTCAAGCTCTTCCCGCAGGACTGGCTGGCGGCGGCGCCCGGCAAGCTCGTGACCTTCTGCATCCTCTGGATCCAGCCGGCACCGCCCGAGGTGATGGAGGTGATGGTCGA
>NZ_DAIUBO010000056.1:0-19534 GCF_036846665.1 Amaricoccus sp.
ACCGCCACTGGCTCGACGAGACGATGACCTATTCCTCCGCGCTCTTCGATCAGCAGAGCGAGGATCTCTCCGCGGCACAGCGCCGCAAATACGCCAGCGTGCTCGACCGCATCGGCGCCGGCGAGGGGCAGCATCTGCTCGAGATCGGCTGCGGCTGGGGGGGCTTCGCGGAATATGCCGCCGGGGAGCGCGGGGTGAAGGTCACGGGCCTCACGATCAGCCGCCAGCAGCACGATTTCGCCCGGCACCGCATCCAGGCGGCGGGGCTCGGCGAGCGGGTGGCGATCGAGCTGCGCGACTACCGCGACGAGCGCGGCGCCTATGACGGCATCGCCTCGATCGAGATGTTCGAGGCGGTGGGCGAGAAATACTGGCCCGCCTTCTTCGACACCGTGCGCGACCGGCTCAAGCCCGGCACGCAGGCGACGATCCAGGTCATCACCATCCCGGATTCGCTCTTTCCCACCTACCGCAAGACGGTGGACTTCATCCAGAAATACATCTTCCCCGGGGGCATGCTGCCGAGCCCCGGGGCGCTGCAGGCCCAGATCCTGCGCGCGGGCCTCAAGCCGGTGGGCTCGCTGGAATTCGGCCAGAGCTATTCCGAGACCCTGCGGCGCTGGCATGCCGCCTTCAACGCGGCCTGGGCCGAGATCCAGCCGCTCGGCTTCGACGAGCGCTTCCGGCGCATGTGGAACCTCTATCTCACCTCCTGCGCGGCCTCGTTCCTCACGGGAACGACCGACGTCGCCCAGGTGACGATGCGCCGGCCGGCCTGACGGCCTGCCCGTTCCGGATGGGGTGCGGGGTTTCCTTCCGTCTGCCGAAGGTCGCTTCGCATCCGGCCAGCACGAACCGGCGCCCCTGCAGGGATCAGCCGGTCAGCAGGTTCAGCGCCGGGCCGAAGCGGCCGGTGAAGCGCATCCTGCCGGAGAGCACGAAGAGGCAGAGGCAGGTCTCGTTTCCGACGATCTCGGGGCGATGGTCGTCGTCCTCGTCGGCGCGGGCGATGTCGCCGCGGCCAAAGATCCGCTCGCCGTCGCGCATCTGCCCGGCGAGGATCAGGGTCGCCTCCTCCCCGGAATGGGTGTGGGCGGGGATGCGCACGCCCGGCCGCGCGCGCACGAGGCTGACCCGTTCCGCGCCGAAGCCTTCCATCCGGTATTCCGCGAGCCCCGGCAGGCGGAAGCTCCAGCGGATCGCGTCGGTGCCGCCGCCCAGCCGCGCGCGCAGCGGCGCGGGCAGGGGCCAGCCGGGCTCGACCAGCGGCGCCGGCCCGGAACGGCCAGGTGCCTCCGCCCGCGCCTCGAACCGGGCGAGCGCGCGCGCGAGGCAATCCTCCCCGGTCGGCACCGCGGGCTCCTCCGCGAGCAGCCCGCCGCAGAGGCATTCGAGCGCCGCGACCGCATGCCGGCAGGCGGGGCAGAAGGTGAGATGGCACGCCACGAGCAGGCTCATGCCGTCCGACAGCGAGCCCTCGGCATAGGCGCCGAGCGTCGTCTGCGAAGGATGCCGGTCCGGGTCCACGGATGCCCCGCGTTCGAATTGCTTTGCCCTGATACGGGGAAATCGTGCAACTGGATCACTTGTCAACCGTCCGGGCGCGCCGGCGATGCATGGGATGGTGCGATTGTGGCCGCAGGGAGAATGCCATGACCGAGATCTTCCTGCCCGGCCCGCTGGGAGGCGCCGGGGCGGTGGCGGCGATGATCGGCGGCGCGGAGCCGCAGGTTTCGGCCGTCCCTGCGATCCTCGACGGCCATCGCCTGCAAGTCGATTGCGACGGCCTGCGCCTGGTCCCGGTGCCCGCGCCCGGTGCCGAGCTCGAAGGGCGGCTGATCGCGGCCGGGGGGGAGGCCGCCGCGCGGCTGCGGTTCGGCCTCGCTTCCATGGGCGGGCGGGCAGGGGCGCTCCCGGTCCGCCTGGACGGGGAGGTCCGGCGCGCCGAGGTCCGTGTCGCTGATGCCGCGGAAGCGCCGGGGGCGGCCTGGTCGGCATCGCGCTGGTCGCCGGCGCTCGACATCGCCCTCGCGGAGGCCCTGGCGGAGGTTCTCGGCCAGTTCGGGCGGTGCGACGCCGGGGCGATGCCCCGCCTGCTGCCGGGCATCGCCATGCGCGCGGCGGCACGGACCGCGGGCCGCCTGGAGCCCGGCGCCGTGGCGCTCCGGCGAGGGTTCGCGCGCGGCGACGTGGCGCAGGTGGCGCTGCGCTATCCTTACGCGGAATTCTTCGGCATCGAGGAGCATCTGCTGCGCCACCGCCGCTTCGACGGCTCGATGTCGGAGCCGGTCGGTCGGGCGGTCTTCACCAGCGGCGACGCGGTCACGGTCCTGCCCTTCGACCCCCGGCGCGATGCGGTCCTGCTCATCGAGCAGTTCCGCGCCGGGCCGCATGCGCGGCGCGACAGCCATCCCTGGTGCCTCGAGGCGGTCGCGGGGCGGCGGGACGGGCTGGAGCTGCCGGAGGAGACGGCGCGGCGCGAGGCCCGCGAGGAGGCCGGGCTCGAGCTGGGCCGGCTGGAGCGGATCGCGGCCTATTACCCGGCCCCCGGCGTGGCCGCGGAATTCATCACCGCCTTCGTCGGCGAGGCCGATCTCGGCGCGGCGGGTGGCGTGCACGGCCTCGACGAGGAGCACGAGGACATCCGCGGCTTCGTCGCCCCCCTCGACGCGGCGCTCGCCACCGTGGCCAGCGGCGAGGCCAACAACGCGCCATTGCTGGTCTCGCTGCTCTGGCTCGCGCTCAACCGCCACCGGCTGGTGGCGGAATGGAGCCCCGCCGGCAATGCTTGATGCACCGGTCCCGAGCCGCTAAGTCATCGGTCCGGGAAGCGGACTGGCGGGAGACGAGCATGCGCGTTGCACGGGACCTGCCCGAGGCCGTCGGCGGCACGCCGCTGATCCGCCTGCGCCGGGTCTCCGAGGCCACGGGCTGCGAGATCTGGGGCAAGGCCGAATTCATGAATCCCGGCCAGTCGGTCAAGGACCGCGCCGCGCTCTGGATCATCCGCGACGCCATCGCGCGCGGCACGCTCGCGCCCGGCGGCACCATCGTCGAGGGCACCGCCGGAAACACCGGGATCGGCCTCGCGCTGATCGGGGCGGCGATGGGGTTCCGCACCGTCATCGTCATCCCCGAGACCCAGAGCCGGGAGAAAAAGGACATGCTGCGCATCGCCGGCGCGGAACTGGTGGAGGTGCCGGCGGTCCCCTATCGCGATCCGAACAATTACGTGAGATATTCCGGCCGGCTGGCCGAGGCGATGGCCGCGACCGAGCCGGGGGGCGCGGTCTGGGCCAACCAGTTCGACAATGTCGCCAACCGCCGGGCCCATGTGGAGAGCACGGCGCCCGAGATCTGGGAGCAGACCGGCGGGCGCATCGACGGCTTCATCTGCGCGGTCGGCTCGGGCGGAACGCTCGCCGGCGTGGCCGAGGGGCTCCGTGCGCGCAGGGGCGACCTGCGGATCGGCCTCGCGGATCCGGACGGCGCCGCGCTCTACAATTACTACGCGCATGGGGAGCTGAAGGCCGAGGGCAGCTCGATCACCGAAGGCATCGGCCAGGGCCGGATCACCGCCAATCTCGAGGGGCTGACGGTGGACATGCCCTACAACATTCCCGATTCCGAGGCGATTCCGGTCGTCTTCGACCTCCTGCGCGACGAGGGGCTCTGCATGGGGCCCTCGACCGGGATCAATGTCGCGGGGGCGGTCCGCATGGCACGCGACCTCGGCCCGGGCCACGTCATCGTGACCATCCTCTGCGACTACGGGACGCGCTATCAGTCGAGGATCTTCGACCCCGAGTTCCTCCGGTCGAAGGGATTGCCGGCTCCGGACTGGCTCTCGACGCGACGGGGCGGGATCCCGGATGTCACCGCTGGCTAGGCCGGGCGCCGGGGCGCGGATGGCGGGTGCCTTGCGGCTCGCCGCTTGCCTCCTGCTCGTGCTCGCCGCCCAGCTTGCCCTGCCGGCGCAGGCGCAAGAGCAGGCGCAGGAGCAGGCGCAGGCGCAGGACGATCAGGCCGCGGTCCTCTTTCCCGAGGCCGAGGAAGCCCCGGTCCCGCCGCCGAGCGCCTCGCAGACGGAACTGACGCAGGCGGCGCTGAAATTCGCCAAGAGCACGGATGTGCTCGCCGACCGCGCCGAGGAGCGCATCGGCGACGAGACCATTCCCACGCCGGCGCTTGAATCCCTGCGTGCGGAGCTCGTGACCCATCGCGACAAGCTCCAGCAGATGGAGGCCCAGCTCACCTCGCCGGTCGACGATCTGAACGATCGGATCAAGGCGCTGGGCCCGCCGCCGGCGGAGGGGGCCACGGAGGCGCCCGAGGTGGCGCGCCTGCGCGAATCGCTCGATGCGCAGCTCACCGAGGCGCAGGCGCCGGTCCTGGTGGTCCAGGAGGCCATCCAGCGCTCCAGCACGCTCATCTCCGAGATCGACCGCATCATCCGCGCGCGCTTCTCGAACCTCCTGCTGAGCCACGGGGCGAGCCCCCTTCGCCCCGGCAACTGGATCGTCGCGGCCGAAGAGCTCGCCGCGGACGCCGCCCGGACCGCAGGCCATGTGCGCTCGGTGCTCGACGATCCCGTCGACCGTGCCAATATCCTGCGCCGGCTGCCGATCAACATCCTGCTCGTGATCGCGGGCCTCGCCGTCACCTTCTCGCTGCGCTGGCGGCTCAACGACTGGATCGACGGGCGGCTGGCCGAGGCGACCACGCTCTCCTCCGTCGCCTGGATCGTGGCGCTCAGAAACATCAACCGCCTCGTGGTGCCGGCGGTCGGCGTGGGGCTGCTCTTCGCCGCGCTGGAGCCCCAGGGGCTGGTCGGGCGCGCCGAGACGCGGTCCTTCTTCGCCTTGCCCGAATACGTCCTGGTGCTGATCGGCGCGAGCTGGCTCGGGGGCAGCCTCTTCGCGCCACGGTCCGGCGCGCATCGGATCCTGCCCATCGACGACGCCGAGGCGCGGTCCGGCGCGCGCCTCGTCGGCTGGATCGGGGTGGTTCTGGCGCTCGCCTTCCTCTTGGTCGAGCTGGCGACATGGTGGGAGCTCTCGCCCGCGACCCAGTCGGTGCTCTGGTTCCCGGTCATCCTCGCCGGCTCGCTGCTGCTCTGGCGGTCGGCGCGGCAGATCCGGCGGCTCGCCCATCGCATGGAGCACGCCGCCGCGGATCGCGGCGAGACCGCCGGCCCCGGCATCAGTGTCCGGCTGGTCCGGCTCACCGTGCCGATCCTGCGGCTGCTCGCGATCTTCGCGCCGCTCCATGCGGCGCTGGGATACATCCCGGCCGCGGCCTTCATGGTCTTCCCCATGCTGATGACGCTGGGCCTCGCCGGCTCGGCGCTGGTGGTCTTCGACCTGCTGAACAAGACCCTCGTCTCGGTGGTCACCCGCGGCCGCGAGAAGGTCGGCGACTTCGACGGCGGCCTGATCCCGATCCTGGTGGGCACGCTGGTGATCCTCGGCAGCATCCCGCTCCTCGCCCTGATCTGGGGGGCGCGGCCCTCCGACATCCGCGACACCTGGGTGCTCCTGCGCGACGGGGTGACGGTCGGCGGCATCCCGATCTCGTTTCAGGTGGTCGTGGTCTTCGTCGCGGTCTTCGGCCTGGCGGTCGCGGCCACGCGCGTGCTGCAATCGGTGCTCAAGAGCACGGTGCTGCCGCGGACCCGGCTCGATCCCGGCGCGAAGAACGCGGTCCATGCCGGCGTCGGCTATGTCGGCTTCGCGCTCGCGGGGATCGCCGGGGTCTCGGCGGCCGGCGTCGACCTCTCCAGCCTCGCGATCGTCGCCGGCGCGCTCTCGGTCGGCATCGGCTTCGGCCTGCAGACGGTCGTCTCGAATTTCGT
Organism: Amaricoccus sp.; assembly: GCF_036846665.1. Lineage (NCBI taxonomy): Bacteria > Pseudomonadati > Pseudomonadota > Alphaproteobacteria > Rhodobacterales > Paracoccaceae > Amaricoccus > Amaricoccus sp. The sequence continues at coordinate 5,855 of NZ_DAIUBO010000056.1, forward strand.
CTCCGGCATCATCCTGCTCATCGAGCGGCCGATCAAGGAGGGCGACTGGATCGAGGTCGGCGGCTTCTCCGGCTATGTGCGCGGCATCCGCGTGCGCTCGACCGAGATCGAGACCTTCGACCGCGCCAGCGTCATCGTGCCCAATTCCGACCTCATCGCCGGAAGCGTGCTCAACCGGACCCATGCCGGGATCTCGGGGCGCCTGATCGTGCCGGTCGGGGTCAGCTACAGCAGCGATCCGCGCGAGGTCGAGCGCATCCTGATGGAGATCGCCGAGGAGCATCCGCTGGTGCTCGACGACCCGCCGCCGGCGGTGATCTTCATGAGCTTCGGCGCGGATTGCCTGAACTTCGAGATCCGCTGCCGCCTGCGCGACGTCAACTTCATGCTGACGGTGCATTCCGACATGAATTTCGAGATCATCGCGCGTTTCCGCGCCGCCGGGATATCCATTCCCTTTCCGCAGCGCGACGTGCACATCCAGGGCCTCGACCGGATCGTCGGCTCGATCGGCCCGCGGCCCGCGGGCGAGGACCCGGCTTGACTTCCGCCGCACGGCTGGCGATATAGCCGCCTCTCGCGCCCTCCGCGGCGCGGGATCGTTTCGCTTGAGCAAGGCGCGCTGTCCGCAGGCGCGGGGGAAGCTCTCCCGCAGCAACGCCGGTCGATCCGGGGCCGCAGGACGCGGGGAACAAGAGAGAAGGAAAGGCGCGGATGTTCGCGGTTCTGAAGACGGGCGGCAAGCAATACAAGGTTTCCGCCAATGATGTGCTCACCGTGGAGAAGCTGGCGGGCGATGCCGGCGACACGGTCCAGTTCGACGAGATCCTGATGCTGGGCGGCGACGCGGTGACGGTCGGCACGCCCCTGGTCAAGGGCGCCTCGGTCAGGGCCGAGGTGCTCGAGCAGATGCTCGGCCCCAAGGTCGTGTCCTACAAGAAGCGGCGGCGCAAGCATTCCTCGCAGCGCAAGCGCGGCCATCGCCAGCAGCTGACCCGGGTGCGGATCACCGACATCAGCGCCTCCGCGCCCAAGGCGAAGGCCGCCAGGGCCGAGGTGGCCGAGCCGGTCGCGGCGGAAGCCGTCGCGGCGAACTGAAGGAGAGAGCGCAATGGCACATAAGAAAGCAGGCGGCTCGTCCCGCAACGGCCGCGATACCGCCGGGCGGCGGCTCGGCGTCAAGAAGTTCGGCGGCGAATCCGTGATCCCGGGCAATATCCTGATCCGCCAGCGCGGCACCAGATGGTGGCCGGGCACCGGCGTCGGCCTCGGCCGCGACCATACGATCTTCGCGACCGCCACCGGCCAGGTGAGCTTCCGCAAGGGCTTCAAGGGCCGGACCTTCGTCTCGGTCCTGCCGCCGGTCGAAGCCGCGGAATAGCCGCTTCTCCCAAGGATCTTCGCGGGAGGCCGGCGGCGACGCCGGCCTTTCGGCTTTTCTCAGCGGGAGTTTCGGCCATGTCCGGAGCCGTTCAGCCTCAGCCCGAACTGCGAACGCCGCGCCTGCGGCTGCGCCCCCTGCGCCGGGCCGATGCCGGCCTGATCGAGCTCTATGCCAGTGACGCCAAGGTGGCGCGCATGACCGCGCGCATCCCGCATCCCTATCCGCCCGGAACCGCGGAGACCGTGGTGGAGCGCGCGATCGCCCGGAGCGGGCCGGGAACGATCTGGGCGATCGATGCCGGCGAGGATGCCGAGAACGGGCTGATCGGGCTGATCGAGCTCGAGGCGACCGGTCCCGGCCGCGCCGATCTCGGCTATTGGGTGGCGCCGGCCTTCTGGAACACCGGCTATGCCAGCGAGGCCGTCGAGGCGGTCGTGCGGCACGCCCGGGACGCCGGGCTGCAGGAACTGACCGCATCGGTCTTCCAGGAGAACGCCGCTTCGGTGAAGGTGCTCCTGCGCGCGGGCTTCACCTATCTCGGCGACGGCGAGAAGCATTCCGTCGCCCGGGCCGCGATGGTGCCGACCTTCCGCTACCACAGGATGCTGGCCGGATGACGCGACATCGGGGTGATCGCTTCGGGACGTCGCCCGAAATCGTCCGATGGCGCCGCCTTCCCTTCGCGGATTTGGCAGGTGACAAAGCCGCGCGCGCCTGCCTGCCCCCGGCAGGCGCGACAAGCGCGCCCGCCAGGCACGCGCGCACGGATTACCCACCGCTGGTGGAACACGACCCCCCTCGGCCTCCGCGCTCGCGCGCTCCGGCCGACGAACCGGCGCGAGGCAGTGCCTCGCTGTCGCCGGTTCGGGGCGCCTCTGATCTGGTCGATACACCCAGAGTTCGCGCAAGTTCCCGCAAAGCAAAGCAAATCCGATGAAGTTCCTCGATCTCGCGCGCATCCAGATCCGCTCCGGCGCCGGGGGCAACGGCTGCATCAGCTTCCGGCGCGAGAAGTTCATCGAGTTCGGCGGCCCGGACGGCGGCGACGGCGGCAAGGGCGGGGACGTCTGGGCCGAGGCGGTCGACGGGCTGAACACCCTGATCGACTACCGCTACCGGCAGCATTTCTTCGCGAAGAACGGCCAGGGCGGCTCCGGGCGCCAGCGCACCGGCAGGAGCGCGGAGGACGTGGTGCTGCGGGTGCCGGTGGGCACCGAGATCCTCGACGAGGACCAGGAGACGGTGATCGCCGACCTGACGCTTCCCGGCCAGCGCGTGCTCCTCGCCCGCGGCGGCAACGGCGGCTGGGGCAACCTGCGCTTCAAGTCCTCCACCAACCAGGCGCCGCGCAACGCCAATCCCGGCCAGGAGGGGGTGGAGCGCACCCTCTGGCTGCGGCTGAAGCTGATCGCCGACGCGGGCCTCGTCGGCCTGCCCAATGCGGGCAAGTCGACGTTCCTCGCCGCCTGCTCGAACGCGCGGCCCAAGGTGGCGGATTACCCCTTCACCACCCTGCATCCGAATCTCGGGGTGGTGGGAATCGACGAGGCGGAGTTCGTGCTGGCCGATATTCCCGGCCTGATCGAGGGCGCCCACGAGGGCAGGGGGCTCGGGGACGCCTTCCTCGGCCATGTGGAGCGCTGCGCCGTGCTCCTGCACCTGGTCGATGCGACCTCGCAGGACGTGGCCGAGGACTACCGCGTGGTGCTGCACGAGCTGGAGGCCTATGGCGCAGGCCTCGCGGCGAAGCCGCGCATCGTCGCCCTGAACAAGATCGACGCGCTGGCCGAGGCGGCGGTCGAGGCGGCGGCGGTGGCGCTCGCCGCCGCGGCGGGTGGCCCGGTCTGGCGCGTCTCCGGGGCGACCGGCGCCGGGGTCGCGCCGGTGCTGCGCGCCCTGCGTGGGGCGGTTCTCGCCGCGCGCGCCGTCGAGCCCGGGCGCGAGGAGGCCTCCGTGCCATGGCGGCCCTGAGTTCGCGGCAGCGGCTCGACGCCGCCCGGCGCCTCGTGGTCAAGATCGGCTCGGCGCTGCTCGTCGCGGCCGACAGCGGGCGGCTGCGCCTCGACTGGCTGCAGGGGCTCGCGACGGACGTGGCGGGGCTGCGCGCCGGGGGCAAGGACGTCGTCATCGTCTCCTCGGGCTCGATCGCGCTCGGGCGCCGGGTGCTCGGCCTGCCCGTGGGGCCGCTCTCGCTCGAACAGAGCCAAGCGGCGGCGGCGGTCGGCCAGATCCGGCTCGCCCAGGCCTATGAGAGCGTGCTCTCGCCGCACGGGATCACCACCGCGCAGGTCCTGCTCACCCTGGAGGATACCGAGAACCGCCGCCGCTACCTCAATTCGCGCCGCACGCTCACCGCGCTGCTCGAGCTCGGGGTGGTGCCCATCGTCAACGAGAACGACACCGTCGCCACCGACGAGATCCGCTACGGCGACAACGACCGGCTCGCCTCGCAGGTGGCCAGCATGGCGGGGGCCGACGTGCTGCTCCTGCTCTCCGACGTCGACGGGCTCTATACCGCCGACCCGCGCAGCGCGGCCTCGGCCGAGCGGCTCGAGAGCGTGGCCGCGGTCACGCCGCAGATCGAGGCCATGGCGGGCGGGGTCGGCTCGGCGCTCTCCAGCGGCGGCATGAAGACCAAGCTCATGGCGGCCAAGGCGGCGATGCGCGCCGGCTGCGCCATGGCGATCAGCCGCGGCGCGGTGGAGCGCCCCCTGACCGCGCTCGCGGAGGGCGCGCCCTGCACCTGGTTCGAGCCCGACGGCGATCCCCATGTCGCGCGCAAGCGCTGGATCTCGGGCATGAAGCCGAAGGGCCGGCTGACGGTCGATGCCGGCGCGGTGGCGGCACTCTTGCGCGGCAAGTCGCTGCTTCCTGCCGGCGTCACCGCCGTCGCCGGAAGCTTCTCGCGCGGCGACCCGGTGGAGATCGCCGGGCCGGACGGAACGGTGGTGGCGCGGGCGCTGGCAGGCTACGATGGCCGCGAGGCCGCGCTCATCAAGGGGCACCGCTCCGACCGGATCGCGGAACTGCTGGGCCACCAGGGCCGCGCCGCGATCGTGCACCGCGACGACATGGCCTTCTGACGGGACGCAAGCGATGGACATGACCACCGACATCGAGGCGCTGATGCAGGGGATCGGGCTCGCCGCGAGGGAAGCCTCGACCGCGCTCGCCACGGCCCCCTCGGCGCAGAAGGCCGCGGCCCTCGTCGCCGCGGCCGATGCCATCGCCACGCGGGCCGGCACGATCCTCGCGGCGAATGCCGCCGACATGGAGGCCGCCCGCGCCAAGGGCATCGGCTCGGCGATGCTCGACCGGCTGCTGCTGACCGAGGCGCGCATCGCCGGCATGGTCGACGGGCTGCGCTCGATCGCCGCCCAGCCCGATCCGGTGGGGCAGGTCATGGCGGAATGGGACCGGCCCTCGGGGCTGCACATCCGGCGGGTGCGCACGCCGATCGGGGTGATCGGCGTGATCTTCGAGAGCCGCCCCAATGTCACGGCGGACGCCGGCGCGCTCTGCCTGAAGGCGGGCAATGCCGCGATCCTGCGCGGCGGCTCGGAGAGCATCGACTCGACGCGGGCGATCCACGCCGCGCTGGTCGAGGGCCTGCGCGCCGCCGGCCTGCCCGAGACCGCGATCCAGATCGTGCCGACCACCGACCGCGCGGCGGTGGGGGCGATGCTGACCATGACCGATTGCATCGACGTGATCGTGCCGCGCGGCGGCAAGGGCCTGGTGGCGCGGGTCCAGGCCGAGGCCCGGGTGCCGGTCTTCGCCCATCTCGAAGGCATCGTGCATATCTATGTCGACCGCGCCGCCGACCTCGCCAAGGCCGGCCGGGTGATCTTGAACGCCAAGACCCGGCGCACCGGCATCTGCGGCGCCGTGGAATGCCTGCTGATCGACCGGGCCTTCTTCGAGGCCGAGGGCGCGCCCTTCCTCGAGCAGCTGGTCGAGGCCGGCGTCGAGGTGCGCGGCGACGGCGACCTGATCGGCCTTCCGGGCATCGTGCCGGCGGGCGAGGACGACTGGGGCCGGCAATACCTCGACATGATCCTCGCCGCGCGGCTGGTCGAGGGCGTCGAGGGCGCGATCGCGCATATCCGCCGCTACGGCTCGCAGCATACCGATTGCATCATCACCGAGGACGATGCCGCGGCGGCGCGCTTCTTCGCCGGGCTCGACAGCGCCATCCTGATGCGCAACGCCTCGACCCAGTTCGCCGACGGCGGCGAATTCGGCATGGGGGCGGAGATCGGCATCGCCACCGGCAAGCTCCACGCCCGCGGACCCGTGGGCGCCGAGCAGCTCACAAGCTTCAAGTACCTCGTCGAAGGGGACGGGACGATCCGCCCGTGACCGGGCGGAGGCCGCGTCAGCCGCGCCAGCTCCGCACCGGACCGCAATCCATGTGCACGAAGTTCGAGCCGTTGTAGATCCCGACGCCGCCGCCGCCGCAGGCGAAGGCCGCCTTGGAGATGTGACCCACGCTGCGGCTCTTGAGGCGCACGTCGGCGGCCATGGCGCGCATGTGGAAGGAATTGCTGGCCGCACCCCTGAGCATGCGGTTGGTCCTGGCGGTCCGGAAGCCCGAGATCAGCAGATAGGGCTCGGTCGTATCCATCAGCTGCAGCGTTGCCGCGAGGATGTCGAGGTTGCGCGGATCGTATTTCATGGCCTTGTTCTCGCGCCAGTCGCGCATGAAATACGTGACCTCGTTCAGCACTTCGGGGATGTACTTCCCGTCGACATAATAGATCGTGTCGATGGATTCGCCCGTGCGCTGGGAATACATCCGGACTCGCCGAATGTCTCCCGACCGCTTCAGGAAGCCCGGTGCCCTGGCATAGACCGGTGCCGCGGCGACCGCTCCCAGGGTCGCAAACATCCCGAGTACCGCCCGCCGAGACGGGCGCGTATTACCGTTTTCCATGATTTCACTGCCTCAGTTTCTGCTCGATGAGCGACTTTTTGCTGCGCTCCTGTCATCGTGATGCCACATCCGGTCGCGTTTTCCAAGTCCCTATCGAGCGGCGTCCCTCGGCGGCGACCATTCGCCGAATCGGTTAACGCGGCGTTAGCGCGAGGCGCCGGAACCGGCGGCGAAGCTTGTTTTCATGGGGCGCGCGCGGTAAGTTTCCGGTAACGAGCGACACGAAAAAGAGGCAGGCATGGATCTCAGCGGACATATTCGCGCGGCATCGTCGATTCTGGTCCTCGGCGCGGCCCTGGCCGCGGCGCCGGTCTCCGCCGAGCAGGGATCCGTCCCGGCGCCGACGGCGGCGGCCCCCCTGCCGGCCGCGGCCGCGCTCGCGCCCGGTGCCGAGGCCTTCCGCCGCGATCTCGCGGCCGAGACCGCGGCGCTCGCCGCGCCGACCCGGGACGCCATCGAGGGCTTCTTCGCCGCCCGCGGCTATGCGCCCTTCTGGTCCGAGCCGGGCTCGGGCCGCGCCGAGGCGCTCGTCGCCGCGATCGCCGACAGCCCCGCCCAGGGCCTGCCCGCGCGGGGCTACGACCTGCCCGGGGTCGAGGCGGCGCTCGCCTCCGGCCAGCCGGAAGACCGGGCCGGTGCCGAGGTCGCGGCCACGCTCGCCTATCTCGCCTTCGCCGGCGATCTCTCGGGCGGCGTGGTGCGGCCCCGCGACATCGACCCGGAGATCGACCTCCGGCCGAAGCGCCCCGCGCCCGCGGCGCTTCTGGCGCTGCTCGAAACGGAGCCGCTGCCGCAGGTCCTGCAGGGGCTGGAGCCCTCCGGCAGCGAATACCGCGTGCTCATCGCCGAGAAGGCCCGTCTGGAAGGGCTGATCGCAAGCGACGCCTGGGGGGCGGGCGTCCCCGAGGGCCCGACGCTCCATGTCGGCGAGAGCGGCCCGCGCATCGCCGATCTGCGCGCCCGGCTGGGAAGGATGGGATATGCCGCCCCGGCGGGAGCCGGCGGCGATGCCGCCTTCGATTCCGGGCTTCAGGCGGCGGTGGAGGCCTTCCAGCGCGACAACGGGCTGATCGACGATGGCGCAGCCGGCGCACGCACGCTCTCCGCGATCAACGCCGGGCCGGAGAAGCGCCTCTCGCAGGTGCTGGTCAATCTCGAACGGCTGCGCTGGCAGGACGGCGATCCGGGTGCGCGCTACTTCCGGGTCAATATCCCCGATTTCTCCGTGACCCTGCGCGACCAGGGCGCGGTCCTCTGGCAGAGCCGCGTGGTCGTCGGCGAGCAGAAGACCCGCACTGCGGAATTCTCCGACGTGATGACCTACATGGTTGTCAATCCGACCTGGCATATCCCGGATTCGATCGCCGTCCGCAGCTTCCTGCCCAAGCTCCAGCGCGATCCGAGCGTGCTCCAGCGGCAGAACATCCGCCTGCTCACCCGCGGCGGCACCGAGATCAATCCGGCGCTGGTGGATTTCACCCAGTATACCCCCGAGAACTTCCCCTTCCGCATCAAGCAGCGTCCCGACACGGACAATGCGCTCGGCAAGGTCAAGTTCATCTTCCCCAACAACCACTCGATCTACATGCACGACACGCCGCATCGCGAGCTCTTCGCCCGCGACGCGCGGGCCTTCTCCAACGGCTGCATCCGGCTGGAGAAGCCGGTCGAGCTCGCGGAGGTGCTGCTCGGGGCGCAGGGCACGGCCGATCCCGCGGCCACCTTCGACGGCCTGCTGGCGGGAGGCAAGGAGCGGCGGGTGGATCTCGACCGCCCGATCCCGGTGCATATCGAATACCGCACGGTCTTCGTCGACGAGGCCGGCACGGTGCGCTACCGCGCCGACATCTACGGCCGCGATGCCGAGGTCTTCCGGGCGCTTCAGGCCGCCGGGGTGGCGCTGCCCGCCGCCCAGGGCTGATCGCCCGGTGGGGGGAGCAGCATGATCACCGTCGCGGAACTCGCGCGGGCGCTCGACGCCGAGGCGGTCGGCGAGACCACGCTCCGCATCGCGGGCGTGGCGGAACCCTCGGTTGCGGGGCCCGACCAGGTCGCGCTCGCCATGCAGCCCGAATTCGCCGCCGGCCTCGCGGAGGGCAGCGCCGGAGCGGCGATCCTCTGGCAGGGGGCGGACTGGCGCGCGCTGGGGCTCAGGGCGGCGATCTTCGCGCCGCGCCCGCGCTACGTGCTCGCCGGCGTGACCCGCGTCTTCGACCATCCGCTCGACCTCGCGCCCGGCATCCATCCCGGCGCGATCATCGACCCCGAGGCGGAGATCGGCCCCGGCTGTTCCATCGGCCCCTTCGTCGTCGTCGGTGCCCGCGCCCGGATCGGCGCCGGGGCGCGCATCTTCCCGCATGTCACCATCGGTGCCGATGCCGAGATCGGTCCCGACGCCCTCCTGCATGCCGGCGTCCGCATCGGCGCCCGGGTCCGCATCGGCGCGCGCTTCATCGCCCAGCCCAATGCGGTGATCGGCGGCGACGGCTTCTCCTTCGTCACGCCCACCCCGGGCCATGTGGAGGAAGCGCGGGCGACCGGCGCCGTCACCGCGGCGAGGCAGGACGAATACGTGCGGATCAATTCGCTCGGCAGCGTGCGGCTCGGCGACGACGTGGAGGTCGGGGCCAACAGCTGCATCGACCGCGGCACCGTGGCCGACACCCGGGTCGGCGACGGCACCAAGATCGACAACCAGGTCCAGATCGGCCACAACGTGCGCATCGGCCGCACCTGCCTGATCTGCGGCCATGTCGGGATCGCCGGCTCGGTCGATATCGGCGACCGCGTGGTCCTCGCCGGCAAGGTCGGCATCGCCGACCATGTCAACATCGGATCCAACGTGGTCGTCGCGGGGGGGTCCGGGGTGGCGAGCAACATTCCGGACAACCGGATCATGATGGGCTCGCCCGCGGTACGCATGGATCTCAATGTGGAGATGTACAAGGCGCTGCGCCGCCTGCCGCGGCTCATGGCGCGCCTCGAAGCCGCGCAAAAACCGGTTTCCAATCCCGACGCGAGCGATTAGACCTGCGCAGCACGACGACCGATGGAGGGCACATGTCCGACACAGTCCAGGACAATGTGAGGGACAGGATGGTCGCGATCCTCGCGGAGCAGGCCGTGCTGGAGCCCGGCGACATCCGCATGGACGCGACGCTCGAGGATCTGGGCATCGATTCGCTCGGCCTCGTCGAGGCGATCTTCGCCATCGAGGAAGCCTTCGAGGTCCAGGTGCCGTTCAACGCGAACGAGCCCGCGGAATCCGAATTCGACATCAGCACCGTGGCGAGCATGGTGCAGGCGGTTGAAAACCTGATCGCGGCGCAGAAGTAGCCGAGGCATGCATCGTGTGGTCATCACCGGCCAGGGCGCCATCAATGCGCTCGGGCGCTCGGCGGGCGAGACCATGCAGGCCATGCGCGAGGGCCGCTCGGGCATCGGGGCGCTGGACTTCCAGGACGTGGAGCGGCTCTCGATCGCCATCGGCGGCCAGATCCGCGATTACCGGCCCGAGGAGCATTTCTCGCGCCAGGAGCTGACGCTCTACGACAAGTTCACCCAGTTCGCGCTGCTCGCCGCCGCCGAGGCGGTGGCCATGTCGGGCCTCGAGATCGCCGAGGAGCTGTCCGAGCGCGCCGGCGTCGTGCTCGGCACCTCCGGCGGCGGGCTGCAGACCCAGGACGAGAACTACCGGCTGGTCTATCAGGAGGGCAAGAACCGGGTGCATCCCTTCGTCGTGCCCCGGCTGATGAACAACGCCGCCGCGAGCCACGTCTCGATGGTGCACAACCTCCAGGGCCCGAGCTATACCGTCGCCACCGCCTGCGCCTCGTCCAATCACGCCATGGGGCAGGCCTTCAACCTGATCCGCTCGGGCCAGGCACGGGTCGTGCTGACGGGCGGCAGCGAGAGCATGCTCTGCTTCGGTGGCATCAAGGCCTGGGAGGGCCTGCGGGTCATGTCCCGCGACGGCTGCCGGCCGTTCTCGAAGACCCGCAACGGCATGGTCCAGGGCGAGGGCGCGGCGGTCTTCGTCTTCGAGGAGCTCGCGCATGCCCGCGCCCGCGGCGCCGAGATCCTCGCCGAGGTCACCGGTTTCGCCATGACCTCGGACGCCTCCGACATCGTCACGCCCAACAAGCTCGGCGCGGTCCGGGCCATGCGCGGTGCGCTCGCGGACGCGGGCCTCGCGCCCGAGGCGATCGGCTACATCAACGCCCATGGCACCGGCACCAGCGCGAACGACCGCACCGAATGCGCCGCGGTGCGCGAGACCTTCGGGCCTGCCGCGGATGCGCTGATGATCTCCTCGACCAAGTCGATGCACGGCCATGTGATCGGCGGCACCGGCGCGATCGAGCTCATCGCCTGCCTGATGGCGCTGCGCGAGGGCGTGATCGCGCCCACGATCAATTACGAGGAGCCCGACCCGGACTGCGATCTCGACGTGGTGCCGAACACCGCCCGCGAGCGCCCGGTGCGCGCGGCGATGAGCAATGCCTTCGCCTTCGGCGGCCTGAACGCCGTGCTCGTCCTGACCGCCTTCGGCTGAAGCGGCGTCAGTTCGCCGCGGGGGCCGGCTCCGGCGCCGCGGGAACCTCGAGCGAGTCATAGGCCTTGGTGAAGCCGTTGAGCGAGACCGCCAGCGTCAGCGGCGATTGCGGCGCGCCCACCGAGACCAGCGTCATCTTGCCCGAATTCCCGCGCTTCATCGCCTCCACCGAAGCGGTGCTCAGCCCGAACCGCGCGAAGCATCCGACCTGGCTGCACCAGGCGAAGGGATATTTCCGCACTTCCCCGGAATCGATCTGGAGGTCGAGGCCGGGGGGGAGAAGCGTGCCGAGCGGGGTGACGACCGTGGCGCCCGCCGCGGCCTCGCCGCCCGCGGGGAGCTTGAGCAGGCTGATCTCCGCGACCGGATTCTGCTCGGGGTCCATGGCGAGCTGGTACATGAAGCAATCGTTGCCGTCGGGCGCGCAGCGCACCTGCCAGTCGCCGAAGGTATCGCGCACGATCTCGAGGACCTCCTGCGCGGCGGGATCGCCGGCGCCGGGCGCCGCCTCGGCCCCCTCCGCCGGGGCTTCGCCGCCCTGGGCCTCCCCGGCCGGCGCCTCGGCTGCCGGCTGGCCGGCCGGAGCGGCTTCGGTCGCCGGCGCCTCTCCCGCGGGCTCGGTCGTGGCCGCTTCCTGGGCCAGCGCCATGCTCGCGCTGATGATCGCGATGGCCGCAGCAACGGCAAACCTGTTTCCGGTGAGTTGCATTCGGTGCCCGTTTCCTCTTTGGTTTCCCTTTGGGAAGTCTCACTCCCGACGCGTGCTGTCAACCGGGCGGCGATGCGGTCCGCAACACTTTGCCGTGGCCGGGGAGGGACGCGAAAGGGTGCCCGAAGGCACCCTTTCTGCGCGATTGCGCTTTCCCTGTCGGACTGGCCGAACTTTGTGCGCGGACCCTAGAATAGATGAGAAAACGGGTCAAGCGTGGCGTGCAAGTAACGCGCAATTCTACGCGATTGCCGGAACAAAGAAAGACCGCAGAGCGAACTCTGCGGCCAGTTCAACAGGGAGGAAGTCGCGCGCCCCGATACCCGGAGGTCCCGGGGCATGATTGCACTCTAGGGTGCACCGGTTAATATCCGGTTCGAATTCGGCGCGGGACTTCGGGAAGTGAGATCATGGTTGACGACGCGATCCTCGTGGGCGGCGGCGGCGAGAATTATGCCGAGCAGAAGGACCTGCTGCTGCGTTTCGGCAACCGGCATGGGCTGATCACCGGCGCCACCGGCACCGGCAAGACCGTCACCCTGCAGATCCTCGCCGAGGGCTTCTCCGCCGCCGGCGTCCCGGTCTTCGTGCAGGACGTCAAGGGCGACGTCTCGGGCCTCTCGCGCCCGGGCGACCCGGCGGGCAAGGCGGACGAGGCGCTGCGCTCCCGCGCCGCAAGGATCGGCATGGGCGATTTCGCCTATCGCGCCTATCCCGTGGTCTTCTGGGATCTCTTCGGCAAGACCGGTCACCCGGTGCGCACCACCGTGAGCGAGATGGGCCCGCTGATGCTCGCGCGCATGATGGATCTCTCCGAGGCGCAGGAGGGCGTGCTCAACATCGCCTTCCGCGTCGCCGACGAGCAGGGGCTGACCCTGCTCGATCTCAGGGACCTGCAGGCGATGCTGGTCTGGCTCGGCGACAATGCCCAGGAGATCGGCCGCACCTATGGCAACATCGCCTCCGCCTCGCTCGGGGCGATCCAGCGCCAGCTCCTGGTGCTGGAGAACCAGGGCGCCGCGGGCTTCCTCGGCGAGCCGCATCTCGAGCTCGCCGACCTGATGGCCACCGACGGCGGCATGGGCCGGATCGGCGTGCTCATGTCCGAGAACCTCATGCAGGCGCCGCGGCTCTATGCGATGTTCCTGCTCTGGCTGCTCTCGGAGCTCTTCGAGCAGCTGCCCGAGGTCGGCAATCCGGAGAAGCCCGTGCTCGTCTTCTTCTTCGACGAGGCGCATCTGCTCTTCGACGACGCGCCCAAGGCGCTGGTGGACAAGGTGGTGCAGGTGGTCCGGCTGATCCGCTCCAAGGGCGTCGGCGTCTATTTCGTGACCCAGAACCCCGACGACGTGCCCGGCGACGTGCTCGCCCAGCTCGGCAACCGCATCCAGCACGCGCTGCGCGCCTTCACCCCGCGCGACGCCAAGGCGCTGAAGGCCGCCGCCGAGACCTTCCGCCCCAATCCCGCCTTCGACACCGAGACGGCGATCCGCGAGGTCGGCACCGGCGAGGCGGTGGTCTCGCTCCTGGAGGACAAGGGCGTGCCGGCCATGGTCAGCCGCACGCTGATCCGCCCGCCCATGTCGCGCATGGGGCCGGTCAGCGCGGAGGAACGCGCCGAGACCATGGCGGCCTCGCCGCTGGCGGGCCGCTACGACACCGCCATCGACCCCGAATCCGCGCAGGAGATGCTCGCCGCCCGCGCCGAAGCCGCCGCCGCGGAGGCTTCGCTGGCCGAGGAGATGCTGGCGCAGTCCGCGGCCGCGAAGGCGGCGGGACAGGGCCGGCGCTACGACCCGGGGCGGGCGCCCGCGTCGCAGCCCTCGCTGGGCACCGAGCTCGCCCGCAGCGCGCTCAGGCAGCTCAACAGCCGCGAGGGGCAGAAGCTCGTGCGTGGCATTCTCGGCAGCCTGTTCAAGGGCCGATAGGGCGGTGGCGGGGCGGCGCCCGCGCCGGCCCGAAGCGGTCACACCACACGACACGCCTCCGACGGATGGATCGGGCTTTCCGAGCCTTCGCCATGGCGCGGTTGCGGCGCCCGGATCCGAGCGGAGCAGGGGCCCGATCCGGTCGAAGCCGATGCGGAGCCCGCCCTC
>NZ_DAIUBO010000057.1:0-19505 GCF_036846665.1 Amaricoccus sp.
CCTGGCGGGCGCGCTTGTCGCGCCTGCCGGGGGCAGGCAGGCGCGCGCGGATTTGGCACGGGCCAAATCCGCGAAGGGGAGGCGGCGCGCTGGGGCACGGGGCCTGACCGATGCGAGATCGGCCCGATCCGCGTCGCTCCCGGACCGGAATACCTATCCCGCCGCCGGCCCCGCGGCGGCGTGGAGCTTGCAGAGGCATTCCACCGGTTCGGAATGGTCGCGCTGGATCTCGACGCCGGCGCCGGCGAGCTTGTCCATGCGCCGGGCGAGCTTGATGTCGAGCGCGCTCAGCCCGTCGCAATCGTGCGTGGTGAGCGTCACGTCCACCACGTTGTAGACATTGGTCCATTCGGGGTGGTGGTTCATCTTCTCCGCCGCGAGAGCGGCCCGCGACATGAAGCCCCAGGCTTCCGAGAAGGTGGCGAACTTCCAGATCTTGCGGATCGAATCACGGGCAGGATCGGCGCCCCAGCCGGCCTCGCCCAGGGCGGGAAGCTCGGCGTCGCGCTCGCTCTGGCTCAGTCTCTCGGTCATGCTCCTCCTCCTCGGATCAGGGTTCAGCCCGCGGCGGCGGCGCGGGCGGGCATCGCGGCATTGTCGGCGGCCTCGGCGCGGGCGCGGGCCGGGCGGCCGGCGATCCGCGCCCAGTAGTCCTTGAAGGCCGGGCGCGGCTCGATCGAGCCGAACTGCAGGCCCCAGCCGATCTGCGAGCCGACATAGACGTCGGCGGCGGAGAAGCGGCTCCCGGCGATGAAATCGCGCCCGGAGACCGCGCCCTCGAGCGCGTCGAACATGCGCTCGAGCTTGGCGTAGCCCACCATGCCCCGGCGCTCCTCGGGCACCTCGACGCCGAGCGCGCGGTTGACGAGCGCGGCCTCCAGCGGGCCGGCGGCGAAGAACATCCAGCGGTAGAAATCGGCGCGGCCGTCGGGCGTCGGGGTCAGTTCCGCCTCCGGGAAGGCCTCGGCGAGATAGGCGCAGATCGCGGCGCATTCGGTGACCACATGCCGGCCGTGCCGGATCGCGGGCACCTTGCCCAGCGGGTTGATCGCGAGATATTCGGCGCGGTTCATCTCGGGGCCGAAGCCCAGGTAATGCGTCCGGTAGGGGGCGCCAACCTCCTCGAGCATCCAATGCGCGATGCGTCCGCGCGACATGGGGTTGGTGTAGAAGTCGATCGTGCCTGTCATGGTTCACTCCACTGCTTCGATGCACATTCCGGCCGGCTCCCGGCCGGGTCAATCCGGTTCCGCCGCCGGCCCGCGGCGGAACGGGCCATAGGCGGTCAGGACCTCGATCTCCTCGCCCACCGCCGCCGCCTCGGCGCGCAGGTATTGCGCGACCGCCCGCGCGAAGCCCTCGTCGGCGATCCAGTGCAGCGAATGGGTCGCCACCGGCAGGTAGCCGCGCGCCAGCTTGTGCTCGCCCTGGGCGCCGGCCTCGACCCGGGCGAGGCCGCGGGCGATGGCGGCCTCGATGGCCTGGTAGTAGCAGAGCTCGAAATGCAGGAACGGGTGGTCCTCGGTGCAGCCCCAGTACCGGCCGAAGAGCGCATCGCGGCCGATGAAGTTGAGCGCGCCCGCGACCCAGCGGCGGTCGCGGCGGGCGAGGATGAGCAGGATGTCGTCGCGCAGACTCTCCTGTGCCGCGTCGAAGAACGCCCGGGTGAGGTAGGGCTGGCCCCATTTGCGCGCGCCGGTGTCCTGGTAAAAGCGCCAGAACGCCTGCCAGTGCGCGGGCTCGATCGCCGCGCCGGTGAGCGCGACGATCTCGCCGCCGAAGGCCTGCGCCTGCGCCCGTTCCTTGCGGATCGCCTTGCGCTTGCGCGAGGCGAGATCGGCGAGGAAGGCGTCGAAATCTCGGTAGCCGCGGTTCTGCCAGTGGAACTGCTGGCTGCTGCGGCCCAAGAGCCCGGCCGCCTCGCCCCAGCGCCGTTCCGCCTCGGTGCAGAAGGTGACATGCAGGCCGGAGACGCCCATGCGCGCGGCGAGCGTCAGCGCGCCCTCGATCAGCGCCCTTCGGCCCGTCTCCTCGAAGCCCGGCCGGGTCAGCAGCCGGCGGCCGGTCGCGGGCGTGAAGGGAACCGCCGATTGCAGCTTGGGGTAGTAGCGCCCGCCGGCGCGCTCCCAGGCATGGGCCCAATTGTGGTCGAAGATGTATTCGCCCTGGCTGTGGCCCTTGGCATAGAGCGGCATCACCGCGATGGCGCCGCCGCCCTGGCGGGCGACGAGATGGCGCGGGGCCCAGCCGGTGCCGGGACCGACGCTGCCGGAGGATTCGAGCGCGGCGAGGAAGCGGTGGGTGGTGAAGGGATCGACCGGGCGCGCGCCGATGGCGCCGTCGCCGGCGCAGGCGTCCCATTCCGCCGCGGGGATCTCGTCGAGCGCCCCGAGCACCGTGATCTCGATCTGGTCGCCGCCGTCCATGCCGGTCTCCTGCCCGCCCCTAGAGATGGTCGCGGGCGGCGGCGCGTCAACCGGGCCGGTCGGGGGCGTAGCCCTCGAAGGTGATGTTGTCGGCGACCCGCCGCGCGGCGGCTTCCTCGGCGGGCCCGCGCACGGTCCAGCAGAGCACCGGCACGCCGCGCGCCTTGAGCGCCGAGACGGCGGGCGAATCGAGCTCCCGGTGGTTGTGGGAGATGAAGGCCGATCCGGTGGGGCCGAAGTCGCAGATGCCGGCCAGCTCGCCGCGCCGGGTCTCCGAGAGCGGCCATTTCGGCCCCTCGAAATTGCAGGTCGTCAGACCGCGCGGCCGGTCCGGGGCGGCGCGCGCCGCCGCCGCCACCGAATGCGGGTTGAAGGACATCAGCGCCACCGGCCCCACATAGCCGGCGAGCAGGTCCGCGGCGCGCGCCTCCATCGCGCCCCCGGTCGGGCCAAGCATAGGGTCGGGATCCTTGAACTCGATCAGGAGCGGCGCGCGCCCGGCGACGATGGCGAGGATCTCGGAAAGCGTCGGGATGGTCTCGCCGCCGCCGGTCAGCGGGATCGCGCCGAGCTCGGCGGCGCTGCGCTCGGCCACGCGCCCGCGGCGGCCGGTCAGCCGCCGGAGCGCGGCGTCGTGGAACACCATCACCTCGCCGCAGGCCGCGCGCTGGACGTCGATCTCGATGCCATAGCCGGCCGCCACCGCCGCCCGCACCGCGGCGCGGCTGTTCTCGATCACCCCCCTGCCCCGGTCGTGCAGCCCGCGATGGGCGAGCGGACGGGCGAGGAACTCGGGCGGGAGCTCAGGCGATGCGGAACACACCCTCGACCTCGACCGCGACGCCCAGGGGCAGCGAGACCGAGCCGACCGCGGCGCGCGCGTGGCGGCCCCGGTCGCCGAAGATCTCGACCATGAGGTCGGAGATGCCGTTGATCACCTGCGGATGCTCGGTGAATTCCGGCGTCGCATTGACGAATCCGGTCAGCTTGACCACCTGGCGCACCCTTTCGAGATCGCCGCCGCAAGCGGCGCGCAGCTGGGCGACGAGCGCCAGCCCGCAATGCCGCGCCGCGGCGCGGCCCGCCGCGACATCGACGTCCGCGCCGAGCCGGCCGGTGATGAGCCCCGCTTCATCGCGGCTGATCTGGCCGGAGACGAAGACGAGATCGCCCGTCGTCACGTAAGGCACGTAATTGGCGGCCGGCGCCGGGGCGTCGGGCAGGACGATGCCGAGTTCGGCGAGACGGGCGTCGATGGTCTGGGTCACGGGGGGCGGGCTCCTTCGCTCTAGCGGCCGCGCCGAGGCTAGCCAATATCGCGGCCGAGGGAAATCGAAATGCCGCCGGGGGCTGGGCCGAGCAGACGGGTGGCGCCGCCGCCACAAGGCCGCTATGGAGGTCTCCGGAGGTCGCCAACCCATGCGGATCGCGTGTATTCTTCTCGGAGCCCTGGTGCCGGCCTGGCTCGCCGGCTGCACCGCCGCGCCGGATCCGGGCAGCCTCGATTTCGATCCGCTAGAGGAATCGAACCGGGTCGCCCACGCGAACAACAAGCAGATCGACAAGGCGATCTTCCAGCCCGTCGCCCGGACCTACGGAAAGATCCCGGCGCCGATGCGCAAGGGGGTGACGAACCTGCGCTACAACTGGAAGCTGCCCGGCCAGGCGATCCAGTCGGTGCTGCAGATGCGCGGCCCGCAGACGGCCGAGACCGTCACCCGTTTCATGATCAACACGAGCCTCGGGCTCGGCGGGCTGCTCGACCCGGCGGCGGAGATGGGCCTGCCCTATCGCGAGACGAATTTCGACGAGACCTTCGAGGTCTGGGGCGTGCCGGAGGGCGGCTATCTCGAGCTGCCGATCGGCGGGCCGGGCACCCAGCGCGACTGGACCGGCTGGGCGCTCGATATCCTGCTCGACCCGGTCTATCTCGTGGCCCCGGCAACCGCGACCAACGCGCTCTTCGGGATCGGCACGCTCGACATCGTCAACGACCGCTACGAGATCGACCCGGTGCTCGACGAGCTGCTCTACAATTCCGCCGACAGCTACACCGCCCAGCGGATCAGCTATCTTCAGAACATGCGGGCGCGGCTTCAGGGCGGCACCGATGTCGGACAACTGGAGGATGTCTATGCCGACTACTGATCCGATCACCCGGCCGGGGCGCCGGGCGCTGCTCGCGGGGCTGGGCTCCGCGGCCCTGCTCGGCCTCCTGCCGCGGCCGGCGGCCGCCGATGCCGCCTCCCAGGCCCAGGGCCTGGTGATGGCGATCTCGGCCGACCTGACCAAGCTGGTCAATTCCGGCCGCAGCGAGGCGCAGCTCTACCGGGATTTCGAGGGGCTTCTCGCGCGCTACGCCGACATGCCGGCGGTGGCGGCGGCGACGCTGGGCCCGGCCTGGCGCGGCGCCTCCGCGGGGCAGCGGCAGGCCTATGTGGCGGCCTTCCAGAGCTATCTCGCCCGCAAATACGGCCGGCAGTTCGGCGAATACCGCAACGCCAGCATCAGCGTCGCCGGCGCGCGCGACGCCGGCAGGGCGGGCGTGCTGGTGCAGACGGTCGTGGTGCGGCCGGGCCAGGAGAACATCGCCGTCGACTGGCAGATCAGCGACCGCAGCGGCAGGGCCAGGGCGGTCAACCTGATCATCGAGGGGGTCTCGCTGCTCGCCAACGAGCGCGCCGAGATCGGCGCGATGCTCGACGCCCAGGGCGGCAGCGTCGATCGGCTGACCGCGGAGCTGCGGGCCCGGTCCTGATGGTCAGCGCGACTTGAGCGCGTTGTCGGGCGGCAGGAAGACGGTCAGGAGCCCGATCAGCGGCAGCCAGGCGCAGAGCCGGTAGACGAAGGCGATGCCCTTCCAGTCGGCGAGGATGCCGAGCGCCGCCGCGCCGATCCCGGCGATGCCGAAGGCGAAGCCGAAGAAGAGCCCGGAGATCAGCCCGATGCGGTTCGGCACCAGCTGCTGGGCATAGACGAGGATCGCCGAGAAGGCCGAGGCGATCACCACGCCGATGACGAAGGTCAGGATCGCGGTCCAGAGCAGGTTGGCGTGCGGCAGCGCCAGGGTGAAGGGCAGCACGCCGAGGATCGATACCCAGATCACCGCCTTGCGCCCGATGCGGTCGCCGATAGGGCCGCCGACGAAGGTGCCGAGCGCGACCGCCCCGAGGAAGACGAAGAGCAGGAGCTGCGATTCGCGCACCGAGACGCCGAAGGTCTCGATCAGGTAGAAGGTGTAGAAGCTCGTCAGGCTGACCACATAGACGTATTTCGAGAAGACGAGCAGCGCGAGGATGCCGATAATCACGAGGATCCGCCGCCGCGGCAGCAGCGGATTGCGCGCCGGCGCCACCCGGGCGGCGACGCGCTCGCGGTGCCGGGCCCGCGCCCAGCTGCCGACCTTCCAGAGCACGATCATGCCGAGCAGCGCCAGCACCGAGAACCAGGCGACCGAGCTCTGGCCGAAGGGCAGCACGACGAAGGCCGCGAGCAGCGGGCCGATGGCGCTGCCGGCATTGCCGCCCACCTGGAAGAAGGATTGCGCCGTGCCGTAGCGGCCGCCCGAAGCGAGGCGCGCGAGGCGCGAGGCGTCGGGGTGGAAGATCGCCGAGCCGAGGCCGATGCTGACCGCCGCGAGCAGGAGCACCCCATAGGCATGGGCGAAGGCGAGGGTCACGAGCCCCGCGAGGCTGAGCCCCATGCCGAGCGCGAGCAGCCGGAAGCGCGGGCGCCGGTCGGTGGCGAAGCCCACCGCCGGCTGCAGCACCGAGGCCGTCCCCTGGAAGGCGAAATGCAGCAGGCCGATCTGGGTGAAGCTGAGCGCGTAATTGGCCTGAAGCACCGGATAGAGCGCCGGGAGCAGCGACTGGATGGTGTCGTTGAGCATGTGGCAGAGGCTGAGTGCCCCGAGCACCAGATAGGCGGTACGGGTCTCGGGGGCGGTCGGGAGATCCTGGGTGGTGGTGCTCATGCCCGCTGCGCGGCTCCGCCGGAAGGAAGCCGGCGCGAAGGTATGGCCCGCGCCGCCAGCACCGTCCAGCGGAAAGCAGGCGGCCGGAGATCGGCGCGGGAAACAGATCATTGATGCCAGCGGCCCTCGCCGAAGGCTCCCGTTGCACCCGAGGCCGGTGTCCCCGGCCGTGAGGGCAGAGGAACCGAACCTGGCTGCGCGCCCGCCGGTTCGGGCGCTGCTCTCATCTTGTGGTGGGACGGTCGAAGTGGAAAGTCCCAGCTCAGATGCGATCGCTCTGGCCATGCCAGGGTCGTCCCGTCCCGGTCCCCGACCGGCGGAAGGCTCCATCCTCGCCCGAAACCGCTCAGTTGCGGCCGAAGATGCCGCGCACCACGTTCTGCAGGACCGATTGCACCGTGGTGCCCACGTTGCTCACCACCTCGGCCGGCCCGGGAAGGGGCACCGAGGGCTCTGCGGGGGCGCGCTCGGGCAGCGGGCGGACCGGCTGTCCCTCCTCGACGCGCAGCATGACCTCGCGCCAGATCTCGGCGGGCAGGCCGCCGCCGGTGGTGCCCGAAAGCGGCGTGTTGTCGTCGTAGCCCATCCAGACCCCGGTCACGTAATCGCCGGTGAAGCCGATGAACCAGGCGTCGCGGGCGGCCTGGGTGGTGCCGGTCTTGCCCGCGACCGGACGGTCGGGCAGGCGCGCGCGCCCGCCGGTGCCGCGCTCCACGACCTGGCGCAGCATCCAGACGAGCTCGCCCGCGGATTTCTCGTCGAGCACGCGGACCGGCGCGACGCCGTCGCCGGCCATCAGCCGCGAGCCGTCGGACTTGAGCTGCAACTCGCGCATGCCGTAGGGGATCGCCGTCGCCCCGCCGTTGAGGATGCCGGCATAGGCGCCGGTCATCTCGAGCAGGGTCGCCTCCGACACGCCCAGCGCCAGCGCCGGCCCGTCCGCGAGCGGCTCGTTCACCCCGAGGTCGCGGGCGACGGCCCGCACCCGCGCCCGGCCGGTCGCCTCGGAGACCCGCACCGTGGCGGTATTGACCGAATGCACCAGCGCCTCGGTCAGGTCGATCTGGCCCTTGTAGCTGTGGGTGTAGTTCTGCGGCGACCAGTCGCCGGAGCCCGGCACGTAGAGGGTGAGCGGCGCGTCGAGCACCGGGTCGGTGGGCTCGGCGCCGGCCTGGAGCGCGGCCGCGAAGACGAAGGTCTTGAAGAGCGAGCCGGTCTGGCGCTTGGCCTGGACCGCGCGGTTGAACTGGCCCTCGGCGCCCCCGAGGTCGCGCCCGCCGATCATCGCGCGCACCGCGCCGTCGCGCGACATCACCACCACCGCGGCCTGGGCATTGGAGCCGGCCTTGACCTTGGTCTCGAAGACCTCGGCGAGTCCCGCCTCGGCGGCGTGCTGGACCCGCGGGTCGAAGGTGGTCAGGACCGCGACGTCCTCGGTGGTGGTGCGGGTCAGGAAATCCGGACCCGAGGACATGACCCAATCGGCGAAGGCGCCGCCGGCGCGGGCGGCGGCGGCGCGCGACAGCGCGGCGGGCTGGGCGAGGGCGACGGCGGCCTGCTGCTCGGTCAGATAGCCCTGGTCGCGCATGAGCCCGACGATCGTCGCCGCGCGGTTCTGGGCGCGGGCGAGGTCGTTGGTGGGGGCGAAGCGCGAGGGCGCGCGCAGGAGGCCCGCGAGCATCGCCGCCTCGCCGGGCGTCACCTCCGCCGCGGACTTGCCGAAATAGCGCTGCGCCGCGGCCTCGAAGCCGACCGCGCCGGCGCCGAGATAGGCGCGGTTGAGATAGATCGAGAGGATCTCGTCCTTGGTGAACTTCCATTCCAGCGCCAGCGCCGCCGGGACTTCCTTGATCTTGCGCTCCAGCGTCCGGGTGCTGTCGAAGAAGAGGAGCTTCGCCACCTGCTGGGTGATCGAGGATCCGCCCTGCACCGTGCCGCCTGCCTGGAAATTGACCAGGGCGGCGCGCGCCGTGCCGCGCAGGTCGATGCCAAAATGGCGGTAGAACCGCCGGTCCTCGGTCGCGACGACCGCATGGACCAGATGCGGCGACACCGCGCCGGCCGTGGTCAGGCCGAGCTGCTCGCCCCGCCAGGCGAAGACCTCGCCGTTGCGGTCGAGCAGGGTGACCGATCCGCCGGAGCGCCCGTCGAGAAGCTCGTCGTAATCCGGGATCTGCGCGACGTAATAGGCCGTGCTCACCGCGAGCACGATCGCGGCGAGGATCGCCCCGCGCAATCCGACCCACCAGACCAGGCGGAAGCTGCGCGCCAGCAATCCCCGGAGAAACCTCTCCATGCGACCGAGGCGCGGCTTCGGCTTCGCCTTCGCCCGTTTCCTGCCTTTTCCGGCCATATCGAGGCCACCTGCCCGTTCTTGTTATGGGCCGATTCTATTCGGATCGGCCCGGATGCGCCAGACCCTTGCGCCGGGGCCGGCGAGGCGGCGCCCAGCGGCAGGCATTTGTGCAGTTCTTAAGCATTCTTGATTGAGCGCCGTAATTATGGGCATACGTGGCGACGAAAACCGTCATCGGCCGATGCGGGGAGAGTGTTTTTCGTTATATATCAATATATTATAGACGCTCCGGCTGAGTTGGCACGCATCTTGCTCGACACATGGCAGCGGTCGCCGCGAGGCGACGCCCAATCACGAGGATGCGATGAAACTGATTGTAGCGGTCATCAAGCCCTTCAAGCTCGAGGAGGTCCGCGAGGCGCTGACCAATCTCGGGGTCCAGGGGCTGATGGTCTCCGAAGTGAAGGGCTACGGGCGCCAGTCCGGCCATACCGAGATCTATCGCGGCGCCGAATACGTCGTGAACTTCGTCCCCAAGGTCAAGCTCGAGATCGTCGTGCCCGACGCGGTCGCCGCCCATGTGGTCGAGACCGTCGCCATGACCGCCAAGACCGGCAAGATCGGCGACGGAAAGATCTTCGTGCTCGATGTCGAGCAGGCGATGCGCGTGCGCACCGGCGAGACCGGCGACGAGGCGCTGTGAGCAAATGGGACATGACAGGAAGCCATCAGAGATGCTGAACCTCACGAAAACCACCGGGCTCGCCGCGCTGGGCGCGATGCTGGCCCTGCCCGCCCGCGCCCAGGAGACCGTCGGCGGCGTCGCGACCGAGGCGGTCGCCGAGGCGGTGGCCGCCACCGTCGACAAGGGCGACACCACCTGGATGATAACGGCGACCATCCTCGTGCTCGGCATGACCCTGCCGGGGCTCGCGCTGTTCTACGGCGGGCTGGTGCGCTCGAAGAACATGCTGTCGGTGCTGATGCAGGTCTTCGTGATCGCCTGCACCATGATGATCCTCTGGGTCGTCTACGGCTACAGCCTCGCACTCAATGGCGGCGGGCCGTTCGACGCCTTCATCGGCGGCTTTTCCCGGCTGTTCCTGGCGGGCGTCACGCCGGATTCGACCGTGGCGACCTTCACCGAGGGCGTGGAGATCCCGGAATACATCTTCATCTGCTTCCAGATGACCTTCGCGGCGATCACCCCGGCGCTCATCGTCGGCGGCTTCGCGGAGCGGATGAAGTTCTCGGCCGTGCTGCTCTTCTGCGTGCTCTGGAGCACCTTCGTCTATCTGCCGATCGCGCATATGGTCTGGTACGGCGACGGCTATCTCTTCCAGCTCGGCGCGCTCGATTTCGCCGGCGGCACGGTCGTCCACATCAACGCCGGGATCGCGGCGCTGGTCGGCTGCCTCGTGCTCGGCAAGCGCATCGGCTTCGGCCGCGAGGCGCTGACGCCGCATTCGCTGACCATGACCATGATCGGCGGCTCGCTGCTCTGGTTCGGCTGGTTCGGCTTCAACGCCGGCTCGAACCTCGAGGCGAACGGCGGCACGACGCTGGCGGTGATCAACACCTTCGTGGCGACCGCCGGGGCGACGCTGGGCTGGATGTTCACCGAATGGGCGGCCAAGGGCAAACCCTCGCTGCTCGGCGTCGTCTCGGGCGCGGTCGCCGGCCTCGTCGCGGTGACGCCGGCGGCGGGCCTGATCGGGCCGATGGGCGCCATCGTGCTCGGGGTGATCGCCTCGGTGGTCTGCTTCTACTTCGTGACCAGCGTGAAGAACGCGCTCGGCTACGACGACAGCCTCGACGTCTTCGGCATCCACGGGATCGGCGGCATCGTCGGCTCGATCGGCACCGGCATCTTCGTGAGCCCCGCGCTCGGCGGCATCGGCGTCGATGGCTATTCCATGGCCGGTCAGGTCTGGATCCAGTTCGTCGGCGTGGTGATCACCATCGTCTGGTGCGGCGGGGTCTCGTTCCTGCTCTACAAGCTCGTGGACATGCTGGTCGGGCTGCGGGTGACCCCCGAGAGCGAGCGCGAGGGCCTCGACCTCGCCGATCACGGCGAACGCGCCTACGTCTACTGAGGCCACCGGCCTCACGAAGCGGAAACGCCCGGACCGTGTGTCCGGGCGTTTTCATTTGCGCCGCCGTCCGGCCGGGAGTAGCGCAGGGGCGCAACCGGGGGGCGCCATGCCGATCGACCGCGCCGAACTGTCCGCCCGGATCCGGGCGCTCACCGCGGGCGAATCCGATGCGGTCGCCCTGATGGCGACGATCGCCTGCGAGCTCTACCACGCCGATGCGCGCTTCGACTGGGTCGGCTTCTACCGGGTGGTGGCGCCGGGCCTCCTGAAGATCGGTCCCTATCAGGGCGGCCACGGCTGCCTGGTCATCCCCTTCGAACGCGGCGTCTGCGGTGCGGCGGCGCGGGAGCGCCGGACGCAGATCGTGCCGGATGTCGATGCCTTTCCCGGCCATATCGCCTGCGCCTCGAGCACGCGCTCCGAGATCGTGGTGCCGGTCCTCGATGCGGCGGGCGCGCTGATCGCCGTGCTCGACATCGACAGCGACCAGCCGGACGCCTTCACCGAAGCGGATGCCGGCGTGCTCGAAGCGATCGTCGCGGAGGTCTTCGCGCGGCCGCCGCCCTGACGTCCCGGGCGCCGCGCCCGGGGAGGGTCCGGGCAGACCGCGCGCCGCGTCTGCGGCGCGGGTCTCGTTCGGAAACGCCAGCTTCGGCCGGTCCCGAAGCGGGCGGGGCCGATCGCGCCGCTCCGGCTCAGCGATGCGCGGCCGGGGTGGCGGCGCCGCCGAGCGCGGCGGTCAGCGGGCGGATCTGCCACAGGGCCGACAGTCCGACCAGTACATAGACGAGCCGCGACAGCGCCGAGCCGGCGCCGAACAGGGCTGCGACGAGGTCGAAACCGAAGAGGCCGAAGAGGCCCCAGTTCAGCCCGCCGACGATCAGCAGGATCAGGGTGACGGTGTTCAGGATCTTCATGGCTCTTCTCCGTTGGAGGCGCCGCGCGGATGGACCGCGCGGCCCGAATGGGGGAATCAGTTGGCGGGCGGCAGGATGACCGCGTCGACGACGTGGATCACGCCGTTCGAGGCCTCGATGTCGGCGGTCACGACCTTGGCGCCGTTCACCGTCACGCCGCTGGTCGCGTCGATCGCGAGCTCTTCGCCCGAGAGCGTCTTGGCCGTCGCCGTCTTGCCGGCGATGTCGCCGGACATCACCTTCGCCGGCACGACATGATAGGTCAGGATCGAGACGAGCTGCTCGCGGTTCTCGGGCTTGAGCAGTTCGTCGACCGTGCCGGCGGGGAGCGCCGCGAAGGCCTCGTCGGTCGGCGCGAAGACCGTGAAGGGCCCCTCGCCCTTCAGGGCGTCGACGAGCTCCGCCGCCTGCACCGCCGCCACCAGCGTGTTGAAGCTGCCGGCTCCGACCGCGGTGTCGACGATGTCGGCCTGCTGGGCCTGCGCCGCGCCGGCGGTGATCCCGAAGGCCGCGATCGCGGCGGCGAGGAGGTTGCTGGACTTGATCATGCTTGGGTCCTTCCCTTGCTGGCTTTCTCCGTCCATCCGCCGATCGTGGCATCACGAGAAGCGGTGACGGTTTCGCATGTGGTGAATATCTTTGTTCATGCCATGCACAATTTCGTGATATGACAACGATTTGCACCCTGATACAAACAAGCCGCGTTCGTTGCCTCAGGGGAAAAGCGGGAAGCGCGCATGGTTTCGGAAACGCTCGCGGACGAGTTGGGGCAGTATCGGATCGGGCCGAAGGTGCGGGCGCTGCGCCGGGCCCGGAAGCTCGGCCTGGTCCAGCTCGGCGAGCATACGGGCCTCTCGCCGGGAATGCTCTCCAAGATCGAGCGCGGCCAGGTCTTTCCGACGCTGCCGACGCTGCTGCGCATCGCCATGGTCTTCGGCGTCGGGCTCGACCATTTCTTCGCCGACGCGAGCGCCCGGCGGACCCTGTCCGTGGTGCGCCGGCAGGACCGGCTCCGCCTGCCCGAGCGATCCGGCGCGACGGCGCCGGCCTATTTCTTCGAGAGCCTCAACTTTCCCGCCGCCGACAGGCTGATCGACGCCTATCTGGCGGTCTTTCCCGCCCGGGGACCGAGTTCCGACCCGCACCGGCACGACGGGGCCGAGCTCGTCTTCGTGCTCGCCGGGCAAGTCGCGGTCACGGTGGGCGAAACGGAGGTCCTGCTCGCCGAGGGCGACGCGCTCTATTTCGACCCCGCCGTGCCGCACCGCTATGGCGGCTTCGGGAGCGAGGACGCAACGGCGCTGGTCGTGGTCACCGCCGGCGGGCCGGCGGCGGAGACCGTGGCGAGCGCCGCGGCCCCCTGACCGGCGCCGCGCGCGGCCGGAACCGGCGATGCCGTTTTGGCCGGCCCGCGCGGCGATAGGGCTTGCATGCCGGCGGGCCGCGGGGGAATCTGCGGCATGACCCGCTCCATCCGCCCCTGGCCCGCAGTGGCCGCCGAACTGATCGCCGTGGCCGCCCGCCGGGCGCCCGCCGATCTCGTCATCCGCAATTGCGCCTGGGTGAACGTGCATTCTCGCGAGGTGCTGGAAGGCAGCGACATCGCGATCCGGGCCGGGCGCTTCGCCTCCTGCGGACCCGATGCCTCGGCGATGATCGGCCCCGGGACCCGGGTGATCGACGCGGGCGGCCGCTATCTGATCCCCGGGCTCTGCGACGGCCACATGCATGTGGAGAGCGGCATGCTGACCGTCAGCCAGTTCGTGCGCGCGGTGATCCCCCACGGCACCACCAGCATGTTCGTCGATCCGCACGAGGTCGCGAACGTGCTCGGGCTCGCGGGCGTGCGGCTGATGCATGACGAGGCGATGGTCCAGCCGATCAACGTCTTCGTCGAGATGCCCGCCTGCGCGCCGTCGGCGCCGGGGCTGGAGACGCCGGGCGCCGAGATCTCGCCCCGGGACGTGGCCGAGGCGATGGCATGGCCGAACATCGTCGGGCTCGGGGAGATGATGAACTATCCCGGCGTCATCGCCGGGGACGCCAAGATGCTCGCCGAGATCGCCGCGACCCAGGACGCGGGCAAGACCGTCGGCGGGCATTACGCCTCGCCCGATCTCGCGGGGTTCCATGCCTATGCCGCCGGCGGCCCCGCCGACGACCACGAGGGCACCTGCGAGGCGGATGCCATCATGCGCGTGCGCCAGGGGATGCGGGCGATGCTGCGGCTCGGCTCGGCCTGGTACGACGTGAAGGCGCAGATCACCGCCGTCACCGAGAAGGGGCTCGATCCGCGCAGCTTCATCCTCTGCACCGACGATTGCCATTCCGGCACGCTGGTCAACGACGGGCACATGGACCGGGTGGTGCGCCATGCCGTCGATTGCGGCCTCGATCCGCTGATCGCGCTGCAGATGGCCACGATCAACACCGCGACGCATTTCGGGCTCGAACGCGAGATCGGCTCGATCGCGCCGGGGCGGCGGGCCGATTGCATCCTGACCTCGGACCTCGCGACCCTGCCGGTCGAGACGGTGATCGCCCGCGGCGAGGTGGTGGCCGAGAACGGCGCCTGCCTCGCCGAGGAGCCGGATTTCACCTGGCCCGCGAGCGCGCGGGAAACGGTCCGGATGGGCCGGAAGCTGGTGGCGGCCGATTTCGACATCCCGGCGCCGGAGGGTGCGACGCGCGTCCGCGCCCGGGTGATCGGCGTGGTCGAGAACCAGGCGCCGACGCGGGCGCTGGAGGCGGAGCTCGCCGTGGTGGACGGACTGGTGACCGGGGATGTGGCGAAGGACGTGGCCCAGATCGCGCTGGTCGAGCGCCATCGCCGCACCGGATCGGTGGTCAACGGCTTCGTCTCGGGCTTCGGCTACGACGCGCCCTGCGCGGTGGCCTCGACGGTGGCCCATGACAGCCATCACATGATCGTGGTGGGCAGCTCGAAACCCGACATGGCGCTGGCGGCGAACCGGCTGGGCGAGGTCGGGGGCGGGGTCACGGTCTGGAAGGACGGCGAGGAGATCGCGCTGGTCCGCCTGCCGATCGCGGGGCTGATGTCGGACGCGCCGGCCGAGGAGGTCGCTGCCGCCGCCGAGGGCATCGTCGCGGCGATGGCGGCCTGCGGCTGCCGGCTCAACAATGCCTATATGCAGCATTCGCTGCTCGCCCTGGTGGTGATCCCGGCGCTGCGGATCTCCGACCTCGGGCTGATCGACGTGACGCGCTTCGCGCCGACCGAGCTCCTCCTGCCTGCCTGAGGGCCGCCGCGATGCACCACCGCAACCCTCTCTCCGAACTGCCGATCCTCGCGCCGCCGCCGCAGGCCGACGACATCTTCACCGATGCCGCCGAGGCGGTGGCGGAGATCCGGCGGCGCTACGACGCCGCGGTGGGGTTCCTGCGCGGGCATTTCGCCCGGGTGATGGCCGGGGAGGCGCCCGAGGGGCGCTTTCGCGCCTTCTACCCGCGGGTCGGCGTCACCACCGCGAGCTTCGCCAAGGTCGACAGCCGCCTCTCCTTCGGGCATGTGACCGAGCCGGGCGTCTACGAGACCACGATCACCCGGCCGGATCTCTTCGAGGGCTACCTGACCCAGCAGCTCGGACTCCTGATCCAGAACCACGGCATGCCGGTCCGCGTCGGCACCTCCGACACCGCCATCCCGCTGCATTTCGCCATGGCGGAGGGCGCCCATGTGGAGGGATCCATCGAGGACACGCTGCACCGCCCGCTGCGCGACCTCTTCGACGTTCCGGACCTGAACACCACCGACGACCACATCGTCAACGGCAAGCCGAGCCCCGGCGCGGACGGCGCCCGCCCGCTCGCGCCCTTCACCGCCCAGCGCATCGATTATTCGCTGGCCCGGCTCGCGCATTACACCGCCACCAGCCCCTCCTGGTTCCAGAACCACGTGCTCTTCACCAATTACCAGTTCTACATGGACGAATTCGTGGAATTCGCCCGGGAGGCGCTGGCCGATCCCGATTCCGGCTACGAGGCGCTGATCGAGCCCGGCAATCTGGTGACCACCCGCAAGGGGCGCAGCGGCATGCTCGCCGCGCGCCAGCCGCAGATGCCGACCTATCACCTGGTCCGGCCGAACCACGCCGGCATCTCGATGGTCAACATCGGGATCGGGCCGTCGAACGCCAAGACCATCACCGACCATGTCTCGGTGCTGCGCCCCCATGTCTGGGTGATGATCGGCCATTGCGCCGGCCTGAGGAACTCCCAGTCGCTGGGCGATTACGTGCTGGCCCATGCCTATATGCGCGAGGACCACGTTCTCGACGACGACCTGCCGATCTGGGTGCCGATCCCGGCCTTGGCGGAGGTGCAGGTGGCGCTGCAGAACGCCGTGGCCGAGGTGACCGGCCTGACCGGCTTCGAGCTGAAGCGCATCATGCGCACCGGCACGGTGGCGACGATCGACAACCGCAACTGGGAGCTGCGCGACCAGTCCGGGCCGGTGGCGCGGCTAAGCCAGGCCCGCGCCATCGCGCTCGACATGGAGAGCGCCACCATCGCCGCCAACGGCTTCCGCTTCCGGGTTCCCTACGGCACGCTGCTCTGCGTCTCCGACAAGCCGCTGCATGGCGAGCTGAAGCTGCCGGGCATGGCCACCGATTTCTACAAGCGCCAGGTCGCCCAGCACCTGCGCATCGGCATCCGGGCGATGGAATCCCTGCGCGAGATGCCGCTGGAGAAACTGCATTCGCGCAAGCTGCGCAGTTTCGACGAGACGGCATTCCTGTGACGCCCGGCCTCCGGGGAGACTCTTTTTTGCAACAGTCGCGCATGGGTTGCGCCAGAACCCCATGAAACAAGGGGTCACTGCGCATTCCGCGATTGAGTTTCGGTGATCGGCTGGCATAAGTGCCATCATGCCGGGGCGGGCGCGCCGCCCGGGCTTCATTGATCCGCTCGACAGGAAACGCCATATGACGCAAAAGCCCATGACAAAGACCCAGCTCGTCGCCGCGATTGCCGAGACCGCGAGCGTGGACAAGGCCACGGCGAACCGCGCGCTCGAAGCGCTGACCACCATCGTCACCAACGAGGTCGCCAACGGCGGCGCCGTCACCCTGCCGGGCCTGGGCAAGTTCGCCTGCCGCTCCCGCGCCGAGCGCATGGTGCGCAATCCCTCGACCGGCGAGCAGATGATGAAGCCGGCCGACCGCGTGGCGAAGGTGACCATCGCCAAGCAGCTCAAGGACGTGATCAACGCCTGACACCGCGCCGGTTTCCGGACCACGCGCTACACGGGTCGCGCCCCTGCGCGGCCTGTTGCTTTTCTGGGGGTGGGAATGGATTGGCGCGCCGTCGCGCTCGGGCTGTTCTTCGTCGCGGCCTGGAGTTCCGCCTTCACCTCGGCGCGCATCGTCGTCGCCGACGCACCGGCCTTCCTCGCGCTCTGCGTCCGCTTCCTGATCTCGGGCGCCATCGCGCTGGCGATCGGCTGGGCGATGGGCCAGCGCATCCGCCTTTCGCGCCGGCAATGGGTCGGCGTGGCGGTCTTCGGCCTCTGCCAGAACGCGCTCTATCTCGGCCTCAATTTCGAGGCTTTGCGCAGCG
This sequence comes from Amaricoccus sp., assembly GCF_036846665.1. Classification (NCBI taxonomy): domain Bacteria; kingdom Pseudomonadati; phylum Pseudomonadota; class Alphaproteobacteria; order Rhodobacterales; family Paracoccaceae; genus Amaricoccus; species Amaricoccus sp. The sequence goes on from NZ_DAIUBO010000057.1 coordinate 17,289, forward strand.
TCGAGGCGAGCCTCGCGGTCGTGGTGGCGAGCCTGCTGCCCCTGATCGTCGCCGGGCTGGGGCGGCTCTTCCTCGGGGAGCGGCTGGCGCCGCTGGCGCTCGCGGGACTCGCGGCGGGCGTGCTCGGCGTGCTCATCATCATGGCGGCCCGGCTCGGCGGCGGCGCCGATCCGGTCGGGCTCGCGCTCTGCTTCGCCGGCGTGCTGGCGCTGGCGGTGGCGACGCTCTTGGTGCGCGGCGTCTCGGTCGGCGGCAATCTCTGGATGGTCGTCGGCCTGCAGATGCTGGTCGGCGCCGCGGCGCTGCTGCCGGTCTCGCTGGCGCTCGAGACCTGGCAGGTCCATTGGACCGCGCCGCTCGTGATCGCCTTCGCCTATACCACCCTGGTGCCGGGCATCGCCGCGACGATGGTCTGGTTCGTGCTCGTCGGAAGGATCGGCGCGACGCGGGCCGCCGCCTTCCACTTCCTCAACCCGTTCTTCGGCGTGGCCACCGCCGCGCTGATCCTCGGCGAGCGCGTGAGCCCGCGCGACGTGCTGGGTGTGACCATCATCATGCTCGGCATCCTGGCGGTCCAGATCGCCCGGGCGCCGGGGCCTTCGTCGCGGTGAAATGGGCTGGCCTCGGGCAGGCGGGGCGGCAATAAGGGCCGGCGCAAACAAGGAGGCCCGACGAAAGTGCAGCCCGCCCCATCCGACCTCGCCGCAGCGATCCGGCGCGCCATCGACGGCAAGACCAAGCCCCTCGGCGCGCTCGGCCGGATCGAGACGCTGGCGGCGCAGATCGCCGAGCTCCAGGGCACGCTGGCCCCGCGCATGGAGACCTGCACGCTCACGATCTTTGCCGCCGATCACGGCATCGCGCTCGAAGGGGTCTCGGCCTATCCGCAGGCGGTCACCCGGCAGATGGTGCTGAATTTCCTCGCCGGGGGCGCGGCCGCGACGGTCTTCGCCGCGGCGCAGGGCATCCCCGTGCAGGTGGTGGATGCGGGCGTGGCGGGAGAGCCGATCGCGGATCCGCATCTGCTCTCCCATCGCATCGCCGCGGGAACCCGCAGCTTTCTCGCCGGTCCCGCCATGGACGAGGGCCAGGCGCGCCAGGCGCTCGAGACCGGCCGGCGGCTCGGCGCGGCGGCGCCGGGCGAGGCGGCGGCCTTCGGCGAGATGGGCATCGGCAATACCGCCTCCGCCGCAATGCTCGGGCACAAGCTGACCGGCCTCGGTCTCGACGGGCTCGTCGGCCGCGGCACCGGGCTCGACGATCCCGGCCTTGCGCGCAAGCGCGCGGTGCTCGCCGCCGCCGCGGCCCGGACCCCCGCCCGGCTCGGCCCCGAGCGGGCGCTGGCAGAATACGGCGGCTTCGAGATCGCGACGATGGCCGGGGCCATGCTCGGCGCCGCGGCGGCGGGCCGGGTCGTGCTGGTCGACGGCTTCATCGCCACGGCGGCGGCGGCGGCGGCGCTGGCGCTCGACCCTGCGGCGCGGCGGGCGATGGTCTTCGCCCATGTCTCGGCGGAATCCGGGCACCGGCCGCTGCTCGACCATCTCGGCGCCGCGTCGCTGCTCGCCCTCGACATGCGGCTCGGCGAGGGCACCGGGGCGCTGCTCGCCTGGCCGCTCCTGCGCGCCGCCGCGGCGATGCTGCGCGACATGGCGAGCTTCGAGAGCGCCGGCGTCAGCGGGCCGGCATGAGGGCGCGCCTGGCCGAGGAAGCCGCGACGGCCCTGGTCGCGGCGCAGTTCCTCACGCGGCTGCCGGTGCCGATGGGGCTCTTCACGCCGGCGCGCATGGCGGCCGCGCCGCGCTGGTTCCCGGCGGTCGGCCTCCTGATCGGTTCGCTTTGCGGCCTCGTCTTCGCCGCTGCCGTGCCGGTCTTCCCGCCGCTCCTCGCCGCGCTCCTGGCGATCGCCGCGGGCATCCTGATCACCGGGGCGCTGCATGAGGACGGGCTCGCCGACACCCTCGACGGGCTCGGCGGCGGCGGGACCGCGGAGCGGGCGCTCGCGATCATGCGCGACAGCCGGATCGGGACCCATGGCGCGCTGGCCCTGATCCTGACACTCGGCGCGAAGCTGCTCGCGCTCGGCGCCCTGCCGGCGGGCGCCGCGCCGGCCGTGCTGGTGGCGGGCCATGCCGCCAGCCGCGCCTCGCTCGTCGCCGCGATGGCGACGAGCCGCTACCCGCGGCCCGAAGGCGCCGGCGCCGGGATGGGGGCGGG
>NZ_DAIUBO010000058.1:0-19442 GCF_036846665.1 Amaricoccus sp.
CCCGGCGGAATCCCCTTGTTTCAGCCGCTTCCGTGCCACAACGCCCATGTCCCGCTGCGGGACGCCGCCAAAGGTCGCCGCGCCGGGGCGGCTCCGATGCCGGCGGGCGGAGTCGATCGGGCGGCATTCGTATCGGATCGATTCACCCGGATGCCGGATCACACGGCGGCGATTCAGCAGATCAGACGGCTTGCCATGCGGCCGGCGCCGGCGGCATGCACCCGCCGCCGCGATCACTCCGCCGGCACCGGCGCCGTGTCCACGACCTCGAAATCATGGGTGATGGTCGCGGTCCTGGCCAGCATCGCCGAGGCGGAGCAGTATTTGTCCACCGAGAGATCGATGGCGCGCCGGACCTTCGCCTCGGAGAGGCCGCGGCCGCGCAGGACGAAATGCAGGTGGATGCGGGTGAAGACCTTCGGCTCGGTTTCGGCGCGGTCGGCGTCGAGCTCGACCACGCAGTCTTCGACCTTCTCCCGACCCTTCTCGAGGATGTTGACCACGTCCCAGGCCGAGCAGCCGCCAGTGCCGATCAGCACCAGCTCCATCGCGCTCGGCCCCGGCTTGGGGTTCTCGCCATGGGCGGTGCCGAGCACGACCTGGTGGCCGCTCGTCGTCCGGCCGACGAAAGTCCTGTCCTCGAGCCAGGTGACGCGTGTCTTCATGGGTCCATCCTCTCCATCCGGCGGCTGCATAGCGTGGCGGATGCGGATGCGCCAGAGCGCCCGGAGCGCCCGGAGCGCCGCCCGCTCAGCGGCCCTTCCAGACCGGGTCGCGCTTCTCGGCGAAGGCGCGGAAGCCCTCGAGCATGTCCTCGCTGCCGTAGAGCCGGTCGACCGTGGCGAGCTGGCGGCGGGTGATGCGGTTGAGCGCGTCCTGGAACTTCGCATCCTCGGCGTCGCGGACCACTTCCTTGATCGCGGCCATCACGAGCGGCGGCCCCGAGGCGATCAGGCGGGCGAGTTTGCGGGCGCGGTCCATCAGGCGCCCGGCCGGCAGGATCTCGTTGACAAGGCCCCAGCGATGCGCCTCCGCGGCATCCATCCAGCGCCCGGTGAGCAGGAGCTCCATGGCGATGTGGTAGGGGATGCGCTTCGGGAGCTTGATCGAGGCCGCGTCGGCAATGGTGCCCGAGCGGATCTCGGGCAGCGCGAAGGTGGCGTGTTCGGCGGCGAGGATGATGTCGCAGGAGAGCGCGATCTCGAGGCCGCCGCCGCAGGCGATGCCGTTGACCGCCGCGATCACCGGCTTGTTGAGCCGCGGCAGCTCCTGCAATCCGCCGAAGCCGCCGGGCCCGTAGTCGCCGTCGACCGCGTCGCCGCCGGCGGCGGCCTTGAGATCCCAGCCGGGGCAGAAGAACTTCTCCCCCGCCGCCGTCAGGATCGCCACGCGCAGCTCGGGATCGTCGCGGAAGGCGCGGAAGGTCTCGCCCATGACGCGGCTGGTGGCGAGGTCGACGGCATTGGCCTTGGGCCGGTCGAGGGTCACCTCGAGCACGTGGCCGTCGCGGGAAGTGCGGACGGGATCGGTCATGGCGCGGGTCCTTCTTCGTTCAGGCGGATCAGGGCGTCGACGGCGACGGCGCCCTTCGCGCCGGCCATCAGGGGATTGACGTCGAGCTCGACGAGGCCCGGCGTGGCCGCGGCATAGCGGCCGAGCGCCAGCGCCGCGGCGACGATCGCCTCGAAATCGGCGGCGGGCTTGCCGCGGTAGCCCCGGAGCAGCGGCGCGATGCGCAGGCCTTCGAGGGCGGCGCGGATCTCCTCCGCTTCGGCGGGCAGCACGAGGGTGGCGCTGTCCTGCAGCAGCTCTGTCAGCACGCCGCCGGCGCCGATCGTCAGGGTCATCAGCCCGGTGGCGTCGCGGGTCACGCCGAGGATGAGCTCGGCGACGCTGTCGCGGGCCATCTCCTCGGCAAGGAAGCCGCCCGGCGCGGGAACCATCGCCTCGGCCGCGGCCTCCAGGGCGCGGGCCGTGTCGAGGCCGAGCACCACGGCGCCCGCCTCGCTCTTGTGCGCGATGCCGAGGGCCTTGAGGGCGACCGGAAACCGCAGCCCCGCAGCCGCTCCGGCAAGGGCCCGCGGGCTGGCCGCGATCACGCCGCGGGGCACGGCCAGGCCGAAGCCGGCAAGGGCGGCCTTGGCCTCGGCCTCGGTGAGCAGCCGGGCCGGGCCGGAGGGCGGCGGAGTGAGCAGCGCGGGAGCCGGGGCGGGCCGGTCGGCGAGACGGCCGGCGCGGATGGCGGCGTCGATGGCGGCGATGCCGTCGCTGAGCCCGTGCAGCACCGCGATCCCGGCGGCGGCGAAGCGGTCGGCGGCGAATTCGCCGAGGTTTTCCTGGAGCGTGGAGAGCACCGCCACCCGTGCGCCGGTGGCGGTGCGGGCGGCGATGATGGCGGCGATGGCGCATTCGTAGGTGGCGCGGTTGCAGCGGTCCTCGCGCGGCAGGTCGAGCACGAAGACCGCGAGCTCGAAGCCGTCGCGCAGCACGGCCGTGAAGCAGGCGGTCATGCGCGCGAGATCATTCCAGATGAAGGTGTGGTAGTCGAAGGGGTTGGCGATGGCGACGAGCGGGCCGAGCTGGTTCGCGAGCTCCGTCGCCGCCCCGGCGCCGAAGGGGCGCAGGTCGAGGGCGGTGCCTTCGGCGAGATCGGCCATCAGCCCGGCCTCGCCGCCCGAGCAGCTGACCGAGACGACCGCATTGCCGGCCAGCGCGCCACCTTCGTGCAGCAGGTGCAGGGTCTCGAGGAAGGCGCCCGGCGAGGCGACCTCGGTGATGCCCAATCGGGCGAGCAGCGCCGAGCCCGCCGCCGCCTCGCCCGAGAGCGAGGCGGTGTGGCTGAGCGTCGCGGCACGGGCTCGGCTGCTGCGGCCGGTCTTGAGTGCGACCACCGGCTTGCCCGCGGCCCGGGCGGCGGCAGCCATGGCCTCGAGCGCGCGGATGTCGCCGAAACCCTCGATATGCAGCCCGAGGGCGGTGACGCGCGGGTCGTCGAGCGCCGCCGCGGCGAGATCGGCGAATCCGGTCTGGGCCTGGTTGCCGGCGGTCATCACATAGGCGACCGGCAGGCCGCGGCGCTGCATGGTCAGGTTGATGGCGATGTTGGACGATTGCAGCACCAGCGCCACGCCACGCTCCACCGGGCCGCCGCCGTGCTGGTCGGGCCAGAGCGCCACGTTGTCGAGGTAGTTCAGCAGGCCGTAGCAGTTCGGGCCGAGCAGCGGCATGGCCCCCGCGGCGGCGACCAGCGCGTCCTGGAGCCCGGCGCCGGTGGCGTCGCCGGCCCCGCTCTCGCGGAAGCCGGATGCGAAGGCGATGGCGCCGCCCGCACCCATCGCGGCGAGGTCGCGCACGATCTCGACGCTCTGGGCCCGGTTGACGCCGACGAAGGCGGCGTCGGGCGCGGCGGGCAGCGCGGCCGTTTCGCGGAAGCAGGGGATGCCGAGGATCGCCTCGCGCTTGGGATGGACCGGCCAGATCGCGCCGGAATAGCTCGCGCGCTGGAGCTGGGTGACGACGTTCTCGGCCCAGAAGCCTCCGAAGAGCGCGATCGACCGGGGTCGCAGCAGGTGGGAGAGGTCGCGTGTCATGGGTCCCGGCGCGGCCGGCGCCGCGCGGCGGCCTTTGCCGCCAGAAGGAGCGCGCGGGTGCGCGCAAGGCCTTCTTGCTGGCACGCGCCTGCGGGCGCGCGCCCGACTGCTCTCCTGGTTAGCAAACCTGTATGAGACCGGCCTCGCGCTTCCATGTCAGGCGCCGAGCGGGCGCAGCAAGGCGCGGGAGATGATGTGGCGCTGGATCTCGGAGGTGCCCTCCCAGATGCGCTCCACGCGGGCGTCGCGCCAGATGCGCTCGAGCGGCAGTTCTTCCATCAGGCCCATGCCGCCGTGGATCTGGATCGCCGCATCGGCGACGAAGGCGAGCGTCTCGCTGGCCTTGAGCTTCACCATGGCCATGTCGGCGTCGGTGGCGGTGCCCCGGTCGTATTTCCAGGCCGATTCGAGCAGCATCAGCTCGCTCGCCTTGATCTCCGTCGCCATGTCGGCGAGCTGGAAGGAGACGCCCTGGTTCCGGCCGATGGGCGCACCGAACTGGCGGCGCGACGCGGCCCAGTCGACCGCATGGCCGAAGGCGCGCTCGGCGCGGCCGAGGCAGGTGGCGGCGACCTGCAGCCTTGTGGCGCCGAGCCAGGAATTGGCGACCTCGAAGCCCCGGTGCGGCTCGCCGAGCACGTTCTCTGAGGGCACCCGGCAGTCGTCGAACTCGAGGATCGAGTTGGTGTAGCCGCGGTGCGAGACGTTGCGGTAGCCCTCGCGCACCGTGAAGCCCGGCGTGCCCTTGTCCACGAAGAAGGCGGTGATGCGCTTCTTCGGGCCGCGGGGCGTCTCCTCCGAGCCGGTGGCCATGAAGGCGATGGTGAAGCCCGCGATGTCGGCATGGGAGATGAAATGCTTGGTGCCGTTTAGGATCCAGTCGCGCCCGTCGGGCCGCGCGCTGGCCTTCATGCCGCGCAGGTCGGAACCGGCATCGGGCTCGGTCATGGCGAGGCAGTCCCAGGTCTCGCCGCGCACGCAGGGCGCAAGGTAACGCTCGCGCTGTTCGGGGGTTCCGGCGCAGAGGATATTGGAGGGCCGGGCCACGCAGGTCCAGTGCAGCGCGTAATTGGCCCGTCCGAGCTCGCGCTCGTAGAGCAGCCATGTCAGCGTGTCGAGGCCGGCGCCGCCGTGCTCCTCGGGGATGTTGGCGGCGTAGAGCCCGGCCTCGATGGCCCCGGCCTTGACCTCCTCGATCACCTCGCGGCGCAGCTGGCCGGTGCGCTCGACCTCGGCTTCGCGGGGGTAGAGCTCGGCCTCGACGAAGGCGCGGGTGGTCTCGACGATCATGCGCTGCTCGTCGGAGAGGGCGAAATCCATGGGCTCAGACCTTGGGATCGGGATTTTCGGTATGGCCGTCCACGGCGATGACCTGGCCGGAGACGAGACGGGCGCCGTCGGAGGCGAGAAAGACCGCCATGCTGGCGATGTCCTCGGCCCGCACCAGGCTGCGCATGGAGATGCCCTTCTTCCAAGCCTCGCGCAGGGTGGCGGGGTCGGTGCCCTTCACGGCGGCGGAGCGCTCCAGCACACCGTCGATGCGCGGGCCCTCGACCGAGCCGGGGCAGATGGCGTTGGCCCTGATGCCGAAGGGGCCGAGCTCCATGGCAACCGTCTTCATCAGCCCGATCACCGCCCATTTCGCCGCCGCGTAAGGTGCACGGTTCGGGAAGCCGTGCAGGCCGGCGGTCGAGGAGGTGAAGAGCATCGCGCCCCTGCCCGCCCGCTTCATCATCGGCGCGGCGTGATGGGCGGCGAGGAAGGCGCCGTCGAGGTTCACCTCGACGCAGCGGCGGAAGCCCTCCGGCGGCATGTCCTCGATCGCCGCGGTCGGCCCGGCGATGCCGGCATTGGCACAGAGCGTCTCGAGGCCGCCCCATTCGGCCTCGATCTCGGCGAAGAGGGCGGCGACGGCGGCCGCATCGGCGGCGTCGACCCGGCTCGCGCGCCACTCCGCCGGCGCAGCGGCCAGCGCCTCGGCGTCGATGTCGGTGATCCAGACCGAGGCGCCGGCGTCGGAGAAGGCCCGCGCCATGGCGCGGCCGATGCCGGCGGCGCCGGCGGTGATCAGCACCCGTTGCGCCATGGCGTCACCTCCTCTCGCCGACGGCCCGGCCGAGGCCCTCGGGCGGCGGCAGAAGGGCATGCAGCGCGGCGATCTCGCCGAGCTTCGCGGCGATCTCCGGCGCAGGCTCGGACGCGGCGCGGGTTGCGAGCGAGACATGGACCAGCATGTGCTCGCCAGTGGCGAGCAGACGGCCGTCGCCGTGCTCGAGCCGGTGGAAGAGATGCATGCGCTTGCCACCGGCGCCGACGACCTGGGTGAGCACCCGGACGGGTTCGCCGACGCCGACTTCGGCGAGATGGCGGATATGGGTCTCGACGGTGAAGAACGAGCCGCCGGAAGCGATGTAGTCGGCGTCGCAGCCGATCATGCGCATGAAGGCGTCGGAGGCGTCGGCGAAGCACTGCAGGTAGCGCGCCTCGTTCATGTGGTTGTTGTAGTCGGTCCAGTCGGGCGGGACGACGCGCTCGAGCGTCACGATCGGCCGGGAGAGGTCGGCAGGCGCGGGCGCCGCGCTGGCGTCGAAGAGCTTCTGCTCGTAGGCGGCGAGGATCTGCCCCGCGCCCCAGTCGTTGGCCTTGAGCGCCTGCTGGATGGCCACGAGGTTGTCGTCGCGGATGCGCTCCAGCTCGCGGATGGGGATGTGGCCCGATTGCGCGTCCGACTGTCCGGCGATGAGATCGACCAGCGCGTCGTCGAAGTCGGGCACGTCCGTCAGATGCGACCAGGGCCACTGGAGGCAGGGGCCGAACTGGGCCATGAAATGCCGCATCCCGGCCTCGCCGCCGGCGACGCGGTAGGTATCGAAGACCCCCATCTGCGCGTAGCGGATGCCGAAGCCGTAGCGCACGATGTCGTCGAGCTCCTGGGTAGTGCAGATGCCGTCCCTGATCAGCCAGAGCGCCTCGCGCCAGATCGATTCGAGCAGGCGGTCGGCGACGAAGGCCTCGATCTCCTTGCGGATCCGGACGGGCTTCATGCCGATGGTCGGATAGAAGGCCATGGCGCGCTCGATGGCTTCGGGATCGGTCGCCCTGCCGCCGACGATCTCGACCACGGGCAGGAGATAGACCGGGTTGAAGGGATGTGCGACGAGCAGGCGGCCGGGACGGGTCATCTCCGCCTGCAAGTCCGAGGGCATGATGCCGGAGGTGGAGGAGGCGATCAGCGCCTCGGGTGTCGCGGCCGCCTCCGCTTCGGCATAGACGCGGCGCTTGACCTCGAGCCGTTCGGGCACCGCCTCGACGATCAGGTCGGCGCCCGCCACCGCCTCGGCGAGGCTCGGGGCGAGGCGCAGGCCGCCCTTCTTCGGACGCGGGGCCATGGTGAGGCGGGCATAGGCGCGGTCGGCCAGCGCGAGGACCGCCTCGAGCTTCTGGCGGGCGTCGGGGGCCGGGTCGAAGACCGTCACGTCATGGCCGTTCTCGACCAGCCGGGCGACCCAGCCCGCGCCGATCACGCCGCCGCCAAGGACGGCGCAGGCGCCGATGGCGCTCATGCCCAGCGCTTCGCGAGGTTCAGCTTCGCGCGCACCTCCGCCGGGCCGAGCAGCCGCGTGCCCATGTTCTCGGCCACGGCGCGGGCGCGGGCGACGAGATCGGCATTGGTGGCGAGCACGCCCTTGTCGAGCCAGATGTTGTCCTCGAGCCCGACGCGGATGTTGCCACCCGAGAGCAGCGCGAGCGCGGCATAGGGCAGCTGGTTGCGGCCGATCGAGAAGGCGGAATGGATCCAGTCCGGCGGCAGGTTCGCCACCAGCGCCATCAGGGTGGTGATGTCGTCCGGCGCGCCCCAGGGGATGCCCATGCAGAGCTGGACCACCACCGGATCCTCGATCAGCCCCTGGTCCTTCAGCCATTTCGCGAGCACCAGATGGCCGGTGTCGAAGATCTCGATCTCCGGACGCACGCCGAGCTCGCGGATCTCGCGAGCCATGGCCACCAGCATCGCCGGTGAATTCGCCATGATGTAGTCGCCCGCGCCGAAGTTCATCGTGCCGCAGTCGAGCGTGCAGATCTCCGGCAGGAGCCGCGCCACATGGACGAGGCGCTCGGAGGCGCCGGCCATGTCGGTGCCGGCCTCGTCGGGCGGCAGCGGCGCCTCCGGCGGGCCGAGCGTCAGGTCGCCGCCCATGCCGGCGGTCAGGTTCAGCACCATGTCGACCCCGGAGGCGCGGATGTGCTCTACGACCTCGGCGTAGAGGTCGGGGTCGCGGGAGGGCTTGCCGGTGGCCGGGTCGCGGACGTGGATATGGGCGATGGCCGCCCCTGCCTGCACCGCCTCGATGGCCGCGTCGGCGATGGCGCGCGGGGTGACGGGCACCTTGTCGGAACGCCCGGTCGTGTCGCCGGCGCCGGTCAGGGCGCAGGTGATGAAGGCCTCGCGGCTCGGCTGAAGTGCCATTTTGTCCCTCCCCTGCCCGGCCGCCTCGGCGCCCGGGCGCATCCATCCGGCGGGCACGATAATGCAGTCGCGCGGAGATGTCGCGGGGCCTTCGCCAGGATTCTCGCGGCCGGCGGCGACGGAACAGGCGGACGGCCCTTTGGCCGAAGTCTTTTCTTCCCGTGCCTGTTGGCACGGGCCCCTGTCCTGCCCGATAGGCATCTGCCCATATGAAATCCTCATGCGGGCGCCGCTGGCCGGCGCGGAGCGTTCTCCGGGGCATCCCGCTTCTCCCGAGCGGCGCTCGGCGTCATACTGGACGGGACCATCCCGCGGGCGGAGACGATGCCGAACCCCGGCGGCCTGCCCCCGCCATGGGGCGAACTTCGCCCAGCGCGACCCGCACGGGCCCCGCGAGGCGGATCACCGTTCCGCGATGGCGGGCCCCGCCGGCGGAAGACGGTGTCGCAAAGGAGTCGTAATGGCGGACGAGGCCGGCTAGGCTGCCAAAAAATGAAGCGGAGGTTACCATGGAATCGACCAATCCCTTCGGCCGGAGCGTTTCGCGCCGAAGCGTCCTGCAGGGCGCCTCGGCGCTCGGGACGGCGGCGCTGCTCGGGCCACTCGGAGCGGGCCGCGCCGCGGCGCAGCCCAAGCAGGGCGGCACCCTGCGCCTCGGCCTCGCCCATGGCAGCACCACCGACACGCTCGATCCGGGCATCCTCGAGCAGGTCTTCACCCAGGTGCACGCGCAGTGCCGCCACAACCAGCTCACCGAGATCCTCCCCGACGGGTCGCTGACCGGCGAGGTCGCGGAAAGCTGGGAGGCCTCGCCCGACGCCACGACCTGGACCTTCAAGATCCGCGACGGCCTCACCTTCCACAGCGGCAAGACCGTCACGCCCGACGACGTCATCGCCTCGATCAATTATCACCGCGGCGAGGACAGCACCTCGGTCGCCAAGCCCATCGTGGCGAGCGTCACCGACCTGGCAGCCGACGGCTCCAACGTCGTGGTCACGCTGGAGAACGGCAACGCGGATTTCGCCACGCTGATGGCCGATTACCACATTGCGATCATGCCGGGGATCGACGGCAGGATCGATCCCGCCTCGAGCGACGGCTGCGGCCCCTTCGTGCATCAGGAATGGGAGCCGGGGGTGCGCGCCTATGTCACGCGCAATCCGAATTACTGGAAGGAGGGCAAGCCCTATTTCGACGCGGTGGAGATCCTCTCGATCGTCGATCCCGCGGCGCGGCAGAACGCCGTCGTCTCGGGCGAGGTCGACGTGATCGACCGGGTCGATCTCCAGACCGTGGGCCTCCTGCAGCGCGCCCCGGGCATCCTGGTGCTCGCCACCTCGGGCACGGAGCATTACGGCTTCCCGATGGATACCCGCGCCGCACCCTTCAGCGACAACAACGTCCGCCAGGCGCTGAAATACGCCATCGACCGGCAGGAGCTGGTCGACAAGATCCTGTTCGGCTACGGCGAGGTCGGCAACGATCATCCGATCGGGCGCTCCAACCGCTATTTCGCCGCGGATCTCGAGCAGCATGCCTATGACCCCGACAAGGCGAAATTCTATCTCAAGGAGGCCGGTCTCGACACGCTGGCGGTCGACATCCATGTCGCCGACGCCGCCTTCGCCGGCTGCGTCAACTCGGCGCTGCTCTATTCGGAGAAGGCTGCCGCCGGGGGCATCACGCTCAATGTCGTGCGCGAGCCCAACGACGGCTTCTGGTCGAACGTCTGGATGGTCAAGCCCTGGTCGGCGACCTATTGGGGCGGGCGACCGACCGAGGATTGGATGTTCTCGACGACCTATGCCCGCGGGGCACCGTGGAACGAGACCTTCTGGGACAACGACCGCTTCAACGAGCTTCTGGTCATGGGCCGGGCCGAGCTCGACGAGGAGAAGCGGCGCGAGATCTATTTCGAGATGCAGGATCTCGTCTCCAACCAGGGCGGCATCGTCATCCCGATGTTCGGCCAGTACGTGATGGCCCATTCCGAGAGGATCGCGCATCCCGACCAGGTCAGCGCGCTCTGGACGCTCGACGGCTTCCGCGCGGTCGAGCGCTGGTGGTTCGCCTGACGCAGCAGAGCCAGCAGGGCGCCCGCCCCCGATGAACGGGGCGGGCCGCATCTGCCCGGTCGGCATCCGAAAGCCCGGAGCGACGGGCGATTGAGAGGGGGACAGCATGAACGGGAATCCGGCAGACGGCCGATTCGGCGCGGTCTCGCGGCGCGGCCTGTTGCGGGGCGCGACCGCGCTCGGCACCGCCGCTCTGCTGCCGCTGGGCTCGGGGCGCGCGGCGGCGCAGCCGAAGCAGGGCGGCACGCTACGGCTCGCCATGGCGCATGGCAGCTCCACCGACAGCTACGATCCGGCGATGCTCGAGAACGCCTTCGCGCAGCTCTTCGCCACGGCGCGGAACGGCTACATGACCGAGATCGCCGCCGACGGCTCGCTGACCGGCGACATCGCCGAGAGCTGGGAAGCCTCGCCCGACGCCAGGGTCTGGACCTTCAAGCTGCGCGAGGGCGTGACCTTCCACAGCGGCAAGCCGGTGACGGCCGAGGACGTCATCGCCTCGCTCGACTACCATCGCGGCGAGGAGAGCACCTCCGCGGCCAAGCCGATCGTCGCCCCGATCGTCGAGATCGCCGCCGACGGCCCCGGCACGGTCGTGGTGACGCTGGAATCCGGCAATGCGGATTTCCCCTTCGTGATCTCCGACTATCATCTGCCGATCCTGCCGGCCACCGACGGCAGGATCGACCCGCTGAGCCCGGACGGCTGCGGCGGCTATGTGGTGGAATCCTACGAGCCCGGCGTGCGCGCCTCGATGACGCGCAACCCGAACTACTGGAAGCTGCCCGATCGGGCGCATTTCGACGCGGTGGAGCTCCTGACCATCATCGACGCCGCCGCACGCCAGAACGCGCTGATCACCGGCGAGGTGGACGTGATCGACCAGGTGGACGTCAATACCGTGCATCTGCTCCAGCGCGCGCCGGGCGTGCAGATCCTCTCGACCACCGGCACCCAGCACTTCACCTTCGCCATGGACACCCGCGCGGCCCCCTTCAGCGACAACAACGTGCGCCTGGCGCTCAAATACGCCATCGACCGGCAGGAATTGCTCGACAAGGTGCTCAACGGCTACGGCGCGCTCGGAAACGACCAGCCGGTGGGGCCGTCGGACCGCTTCTTCGCCGACCTTCCGCAACGGGCCTACGATCCGGACAAGGCGAAGTTCCATCTCAAGGAGGCGGGCCTCGACACGCTGCAGGTGCCGCTCTCGGCGGCGGACGCGGCCTTTCCCGGGGCGGTCGATGCCGCGGTGCTCTATTCGGAACAGGCGGCTGCCGCGGGCATCACCATCGACGTGATCCGCGAGCCCAACGACGGCTACTGGTCCAACGTCTGGATGGTGAAGCCCTTCGTCGCGGTCTACTGGAGCGGGCGGCCCACCGCCGACTGGATGTTCTCGACCGCCTATGCCGCGGGCGTGGCCTGGAACGACACCTTCTGGGACAACGAACGCTTCAACCAGCTGCTCAACGAGGCGCGCTCGGAGCTCGACGAGGTCAAGCGCGCCGAGATGTATCGCGAGATGCAGCTCCTCGTGCGCGACGACGGCGGGGTCGTGATCCCGATGTTCGCGAGCTATGTCATGGGCCTCTCCGACGCGATCGGGCACCCCGAGCAGGTCAGCGCCAACTGGACACTCGACGGGTTCCGCGCCGTCGAACGCTGGTGGTTCGCGTGAGGGTCCCCGTCCCGGCTTCGGAGGAGGGCAAGTGAGCGATATCTGGTGGATGATTCTCCGGCGCCTCGCGCTCGGGGTGCTGACGCTCTTCGTGGTCACCCTGCTGATCTTCGGGGCGATCCAGCTCCTGCCCGGCGACCCGGCGCAGGCGATCCTCGGACAGGCCGCCACGCCCGAGACGCTGGCGGCGCTGCGCACCGAGCTCGGGCTCGACCTGCCGGCCTGGCGGCGCTACCTCGACTGGATCGGTGGCGTGCTGCAGGGCGATTTCGGCGTCTCGCTCGCCAACAAGCGCCCGATCTCGGAGCTGATCGCCGGCCGCCTGGCCAACACGCTCTTTCTCGCGCTCTACGCCGCGGTCATCGCCGTGCCGCTGTCGCTGGTGCTCGGCGTGCTCGCCGCGCTCTGGCGCGGATCGTGGTTCGACCGGGCGATCAACGTGCTCACCCTGAGCTCGATCTCGTTCCCCGAGTTCTTCGTGGCCTATATCCTGATCTTCTGGCTGGCGCAGTCGGGCCTCTTCCCGTCGATCTCCAACATCCCGCCGGGCGCGCCGCTGGCCGAGAAGCTCTACCGCACCTTCCTGCCGGCGCTGACGCTCACGCTGGTGGTCACCGCCCACATGATGCGGATGACGCGGGCGGCGATCATCAACCTGCTCGCCTCGCCCTATATCGAGATGGCGCGGCTCAAGGGCATGGGCCCGACGCGGGTCATCGTGCATCACGCCCTGCCGAACGCGCTGGCGCCGATCATCAACGTGGTCGCGCTGAACCTCGCCTATCTCATCACCGGCGTGGTGGTGGTGGAAGTGGTCTTCGTCTATCCCGGCCTCGGGCAGCTGATGGTGGACAGCGTCGCCAAGCGCGACATTCCGGTGGTGCAGGCGGCGGCGCTGATCTTCGCGGCGGCCTATATCCTGCTCAATCTCGCGGCGGACGTGCTCTCGACCCTGTCGAACCCGCGCCTCGTGAACAAGCGCTGAGGACAGGAAAATGGTCGCCACCCTCCGCTTCACCCTCTGGCTCGCCGTCGCCGTCGTCGCGGCCGCCGTCCTGGGATGGCTCTTCCGGGCGGTCCTGACCCGGATCGCTCCCGCCAATGCGGCGCGGCTGCTGCGCAGCGCGCCGCTCTCCGCGAGCTTCGGCATGGCGGTCATCGTCTTCTACCTCCTCGTCGCGATCCTCGCGCCGACCATCGCCCCCTTCGGCGAACGCGAGGTGGTCGGGGCGCAGTTCATGCCGGCGGGTGGGGAATTCCTGCTAGGCACCGACAACCTCGGCCGGGACATGTTCAGCCGCCTCGTCTTCGGCGTGCGCAACACCGTGAGCATCGCCTTCATCACCACGGCCCTGGCCTTCGCGGTCGGCGCGGTGCTGGGGCTTCTCGCCGCCATGGTCAGCGGATGGCTCGACCAGCTTCTCAGCCGGGTCGTGGACGTGCTGATGGCCATCCCGGCGCTGATCTTCCAGCTGCTGCTGCTCACCATCGTGGGAACCTCGATCATCAACATGATCCTGGTGATCGCGCTGATCGATTCGACACGTGTCTTCCGACTGGCCCGGGCGGTGGCGATGAACATCGTGGTGATGGATTACATCGAGGCGGCCAAGCTGCGCGGCGAGGGGCTCTGGCGGCTGATCATCCGCGAGATCATGCCCAATGCGGCGGCCCCGCTCGTCGCCGAATTCGGGCTCAGGTTCTGCTTCGTCTTCCTGTCGATCTCGGCGCTGAGCTTCCTGGGGCTCGGCATCCAGCCGCCGACCGCCGACCTCGGCTCGATGGTGCGCGACAACGCGACGCTGATCACCTTCGGCGAGGTCACGCCGCTGCTGCCCGCGGGCGCCATCGCGCTCCTGACGGTGGCGGTCAATTTCGTGGTCGATTGGATGCTGCACCGCGCCAGCGGATTGAAGGAGTGAGCCGATGACCGAAGCCGCGTCCAACAAGCCGGTGCTGCTCACGATCCGCGGGCTCAGGATCGAGGGCCGGTCCGACGAGAAATGGAGCGAGATCGTCAAGGGCGTGGACCTCACGCTGCGCCGGGGCGAGGTGCTGGGCCTGATCGGCGAGAGCGGCGCGGGCAAGTCCACCCTCGGGCTGGCCGCGATGGGCTTCACCCGCGACGGCTGCCGGATCTCCGGCGGCAGCATCGATTTCGACGGCATCGACCTCCTCACGGCGCCGGAGCCGGTGCGCCGCGGCCTGCGCGGCAAGCGCATCGCCTATGTGGCGCAATCGGCGGCGGCGAGCTTCAACCCGGCGCACCGGCTGATCGACCAGTATTCCGAAGGACCGGTACAGCACGGGGTGATGGGCAAGGCGGAGGCCCAGCGCGACGCCGTGGAGCTCTACCGCCGGATGCGGCTGCCGAACCCCGACGAGATCGGCTTCCGCTATCCGCACCAGGTCTCGGGCGGCCAGTTGCAGCGGGCGATGACCGCCATGGCCATGGCCTGCCGGCCGGATCTCATCATCTTCGACGAGCCGACCACGGCGCTCGACGTGACCACCCAGATCGAGGTGCTCTCGGCGATCCGCGACATCGTGGCGCAATTCGACACCGCGGCGATCTACATCACCCACGATCTCGCCGTGGTCGCGCAGATGGCCGATCGCATCAAGGTGCTGTTGCACGGCGAGGAGGTCGAGGAGGCGGATACGCGCACCATGCTCAGCACGCCGCGCGAGGATTACACCAAGTCGCTCTGGGCGGTGCGCAGCTTCGAGCGCGGCGCCCAGCCCGCGCTGCCGGCGGCCGATGTCCCGGTGGTGGAGTTGCGCAACATCGTGGCGGCCTACGGGCCGGTGCCGGTGCTGCACGACGTCAGTTTCGAGATCCACCGCCGGCGGACGGTGGCGGTGGTCGGCGAATCGGGCAGCGGCAAGTCGACCGCGGCGCGGGTGATCACCGGGCTCCTGCCGCCGAGCTCCGGCTCGGTGCTCTTCGAGGGCCAGCCGCTGCCCGCCGACTACCGGCAGCGCAGCAAGGACCAGCTGCGCCAGGCGCAGATGATCTACCAGATGGCGGATACCGCGCTGAACCCGAAGCATCGGATCCGCGAGATCATCGGCCGCCCGGTGCGTTTCTACCTCGGCAAGTCGGGCAAGGCCCTGACCGAGCGCATCCGCGAACTCCTGCGGCTGATCGAGCTCGAACCCGACCTCTTCATCGACCGCCTTCCTTCCGAGCTTTCCGGCGGGCAGAAGCAGCGCATCGGCATCGCGCGCGCGCTGGCCGCGGAGCCGCGCTTCATCATCTGCGACGAGGTCACCTCGGCGCTCGACCAGCTGGTGGCCGAGGGCATCCTGCGGCTTCTCGACCGGCTGCAGAGCGAGTTCGACCTGGCGTATATGTTCATCACCCACGACCTCGCCACGGTGAAGGCGATCGCCGACGAGGTGGTGGTGATGAAGGACGGCCGCGTGGTCGAGCAGGGGCCCAAGGCCGAGATGTTCGCGCCGCCGCATGATCCCTATACCGAACTCCTGCTCTCCTCGGTGCCCGAGATGGACCCCGACTGGCTCGACCGCCTGCTGGCGGAGCGGGCGGCGGGACGGGCGGGGGGCAGCCTGCCGGCATCGCAGCTCTGAGGCGCGACGTGATGCGGATGAGCCGTTCGGGCCGGCGCCCGGGCTGATCGCTTTACGTCCCGCAGGCACGGGCGAGAGCCCGGCACTCGTCCACTACCTCGGCCCTCCCGCCTGACCGGTGCTGTGACCCGAGGCCAGATCCCGGGACAGGGAAAAGGCCGCGCTCCGCGCGGGCCGCTGGTATCAGGCGGAAGCTCTGCCGTTGCCGGCATGCTTCCAGCTCGCGGCGATGGCATCCCGCCCGAACCGCTCGGCGCAGAAGCGGTAGGTCGGCTCGAGCCGGTCGCGCAGCTGCGCGACATCCCCGTCCGTGAGCTCCGCGCCGCCGGAGGCGGTCTGCTTCGTCTTGGCGTATTCGGTGGGCAGGAAGTCGATCCCGGCGAAATCGGTGAAGCGCCGCAGGGCCGCCTCGTTGAAGAAATCCTCGAAGAGCACGCAATGGAGCTGCGCGGCGGGAAAGGCCGCCTCGACCGCCGTGACGGTCTTCTCGTATTGCGAGCGGCGCAGGTTCATCTCCTCGAGCGCGAAGGCCAGGAACGGGCTCTTCTTCGGCTTGCGCCGCACGAGATCCACCACCGAGGCCTTGAGCGGCCGCAGCCGGTTGCGCGCAGCCTCCAGCGGGCTGGCGGCGGAAAGCACGGCGCTCAGGTCCTCGGCACGCCGCCGGCCCATGCGATAGGCGGAGAAGAGCCGGTCGACCGGGTCGCGCATGATGAAGACGAGCCGCAGGTCGAACCGCTCCTCGAGGTCGCGGCGGACCTGCTGCCAGTGCGGCGCGTCGAGCGCCGCATAGCTCGGCGTGATGTCGCGCACGAGGCGGACCGCCGGGTCGCTCTCGGCGAGGCGCTGCATGTGGTCGGCGTAGCGGCGCGGGTCGCGGACCATGGCCATGGACCGCTCGTGGCCCTCGATCTCGGCCGCGAGCCGGTCCCGGCGGCGCGCGGCCGCCTCGCTGCCGTCCTTGCCGAGACCGGCGATCAGCTCGCGCTTGTAGGCGGATTTCGAATCGTGGAAATCGCCGAAATAGGGCACGTGCCGCACGTCGAGCACATGCATCTCCTTGACCGGGTCGTCGGCGACCTGGGGATGGCGGGCGAGATATTCGTAGAGCCAGGTCGTGCCGCCCTTCTGGCAGCCGATCCCGAGCAGGAGTATCGGTTTCATGCCCCTGCCCTAGTTGCGGGTCCCCGGCGCGTCAATCCGCTTGCCCCGGCTTGGCTAACGCCGCGCGCCCGGTCATCCTTCCGCCGGCCGCAGGCTCGTCGTGACGTAATTGACCGAGAGGTCGCGGTCCGAGATGCGCCAGGTCCAGGAAAGCGGGTTGAAGACGAAGCCCTTGCGGTCCACCGGATCGAGGCCGGCCCCGCGGAGCAGCTCGAAGCACTCGTCGGGCGTGACGAAGCGCGACCAGTCATGGGTGCCCTTCGGCAGCCAGCGCATCACCCGCTCGGCGCCGATGATCGCCATCGCGTAGCTCTTGGGGTTGCGGTTGAGCGTGGAGGCGACCATCAG
The DNA here is from genome assembly GCF_036846665.1 of Amaricoccus sp. NCBI lineage: Bacteria > Pseudomonadati > Pseudomonadota > Alphaproteobacteria > Rhodobacterales > Paracoccaceae > Amaricoccus > Amaricoccus sp. The sequence goes on from NZ_DAIUBO010000058.1 coordinate 16,924, forward strand.
CCCGCCGGGCCTGAGCAGCCGCCGGCAGGCGGCGAGATAGGCCGGCGGGTCGGCGACATGCTCGATCACCTCCATGTTGAGCACCACGTCGAAGACCTCGCCCGCCGCGGCCAGCGCCTCGGCGGTGGTGTGGCGGTAGTCGATCGCGAGGCCCGATTGCGCGGCATGAATGCGCGCCACGGGGATGTTGCGCGCCGCGGCATCGGCGCCGACGACCTGCGCCCCGAGCCGCGCCATGGGCTCGGCCAGGAGCCCGCCGCCGCAACCGATGTCGAGCAGCCTGAGCCCGGCGAAGGGCCGCGGCGCCTTGCGGTCGCGGTCGAATTCTGCGGCGACCTGCGCGGTGACGTAGTCGAGCCGGCAGGGGTTGAGCATATGCAGCGGCTTGAACTTGCCCGAGGGATCCCACCATTCTGCGGCCATGGCCTCGAACTTGGCGATTTCGGCGGCGTCAACCGTATCGGCGATCTGCGTTGCACTCATGGGGTCAACCTGCGACACTTCCCGTTGTCCAAGGGATACATAATGCGGCGATGAAGGAAAACCCGAGCCAGAGCGGCGGCGGTTCCCGAGGCGGGCTCTACGCGCCGATCGAGCCCTTCCGCCAGCAGATGCTCGAGATGTCCGGCGGGCATCGGGTCTATGTGGAGCAATGCGGCCGGGCCGACGGCGCGCCGGTGGTGGTGCTGCACGGCGGTCCCGGCGGGGGATGCAGCCCCGGCATGCGGCGGTTCTTCGATCCAGGCCATTACCGCACGATCCTCTTCGACCAGCGCGGCTGCGGCCGGTCCACGCCCCATGCCTCGGTGGAGCACAACACCACCTGGGATCTCGTCGCCGATATCGAGCGGATCCGGGTCAGGCTGGGCATCGAGCGCTGGATCGTCTTCGGCGGTTCCTGGGGCGCCTGCCTCGCGCTGATCTACGCCCAGACCCATCCCGACCGCGTCGAGGCGCTGGTGCTGCGCGGCGTCTTCACCATGACCCCGGCCGAGCTGCACTGGTTCTACGGCGGCGGCGCCGGCGCCTTCTGGCCGGAGCAGTGGCGGGCGTTCTCGCAGATGGTGCCGCGCGAGGAACGCGGTGACCTGATCGCGGCCTATCACCGCCGGCTCTTCGGCGAGGATCCTGCCGAACAGCTCCGCTTCGCCCGCGCCTGGGCGGGCTGGGAAAGCGCGCTCGCGGTGCTCGACCCCGGCGACGGGCGCGGCAATCCGTCGAGCTCCTATGCGCTCGCCTTCGCGCGGCTCGAGAACCATTATTTCATCAACGGCGGCTTTCTCGACGGCGACGGGCACATCCTGCGTGCCATGCACCGGATCGACGCGATCCCCGGCCATATCGTGCAGGGCCGCTACGACATGATCTGCCCGCCCCATACCGCCCATGCGCTGCACCGGGCCTGGCCGGGCTCGGACCTGCGCATGGTCGCGACCGCGGGGCATGCGCTCTCGGAGCCCGGGATCAGCGCGGAGCTGGTCGCGATCATGGACCGCCTGCGCTCCTAGAGCCCTGCCCGCGGTGCGAAGCGGGCGGATGTGCGCGCGCGCACATCCGAGCTTCCCATTGAAATCACTGCATAAAAATCCCGGAATTAACCGAATCGCAACCATGGCCGCCGGGGAAGGGCGTCGCTGCGAAGGGCCGAGCAAAGGGAAGCTCAGTCGGCGTCGCGCTGGACGAGCACCACGAGCGGCGCGCCTTCGGCGTCGGAGAGCACGAGGTCGATGCGGTCGCGGGCGAAGCCGCGCACCTGCGCCAGGGTGGTGAAGAGGCGCCGCTCCACCAGCATCTCGGGCTCCGGGCAGGCCATCATGGTCGCGGCGAGCGGCGAGAAGGCAAGCGTCGCGCCCTCCAGCGAATAGCCGCCGGTGAAGCGGTTGCAGCCGCCCAGGCCCGCGACCGCGCCCTCGGCGCGGAACTGCAGATAGACCTCGACATCCGCGGGGGTCGGCGTTCCGGCGATCTCCACCGGTCGCCATTCGCTGCCGGCGAGCGGATCGCTTCCGGCTGCCATGGCCCCCGGGATGGGGAGAGCGAGGGCGAGAACGACCATGCGGGGGATCATGGGAATACCGGAATGCCGCGGCTTGACGGACAAGCCTACCGGCCCGGCCGACGTTAGCAAACCGGAAACCCTCCTGCGCGATGATCGGGCCTTCGAACGATCAAGCGGGAGACGCGATCCGCCATGAACCGGCATCTCACCCACTGGCAGGAAGCGCTGCGGTATCGCGGCGGCGGCCCGACTCGGGGTCGGATCTCCGAGGCCTGGATCCCGGCGCTGGCTTCGGTCCTGCTGCTCGGGCTGGCCATGATCGGGGTCACGGTCGCGAACTGGATCCTTCCCATCTGATACCAGCGGCCCTCCCCCGACTGACCGATCCTGCTGCCTGAGGCGGGCTCTCGGGACAGGGAAAAGGCCGCGCGCCCCGCGCGGCCCGCGCCGCATGTCCCCGGACCTAAGAGGCGAGGCGCCGGTGGCGCCTTGCCCGGTCCGGTCGCCCGGAGGCGCAAGC
>NZ_DAIUBO010000059.1:0-19281 GCF_036846665.1 Amaricoccus sp.
CGGAGCGTCTGCCGCCGGGACTTCCGCGGCTGTGGTCTCCGCCGGCTCCGCGGCCGGCTCGGCCGGAGCGGCTTCGGTGGTGGTGGCCGGTGCCGGCTCCTCCGTGGCTGCGGGCTCCACGGGTGCGGGCTCTTCGGGCGGGCCGCCGAGAAACTTGCTGACGAGCCAGACGAGCAGGGCGAGCACGATCAGGCCGATGATCCAACGCGACATCCCACCCTTGCGCGGTGCCGGTGGAGGCGGCGCGGGCCGTGGCGGTGCGGGCTTCGGCGCCGCCGGCGCGCTCGCGGCGCTCTGGAGGAAATTCGCACCCACCAGGTCGGTGCCCTGCAGCATCTTGGCGAAATCCGCCGGGATCGCCTTCGCGATGTCGCCCTTCTCGCTTTCGAGGAGCTTCATCACCCCGGCGGCGTCGAGTCCCTGATCGTCGGCGGTCTTCTTCAGCCCGCCGAGCGCCATCGAGCCGATCGTCCCGAGCAGGGGCGCGGCCGCCTTCGCGTCGACGCCGCCGTAGCTCCCCAGCTTGGAGGCGAGCGTTCCGGCAGAATCGGCGCCGAGGATCGAGGAGAGCAGATCGCCACCGGCGCTGGATGCGGTCTTCACCTGCGACGCATCGCCGCCGAGCGCGGCGCCGAGCGCGTCGAGGGGATTGTCCCCCATCCTTGACAGGGCACCGCCGAGCGCATCGGTTCCTCCCGGCGCGGAGCCGCGCTTCATGATCGCCGCGAGCACCACCGGGATGCCGACGCTCACGATCTTGCGGACCACGCCCTCGGGCAGACCGAGCGCGCCCGCGAGCTTGCTCGCGATCATCGGCGTCGCGAAGCCGGTAATCATCTGGGTTAGGTTCATGTCTCCCCCTCGTGCCTGACCATCCGGCTCGCCCGGACCGGCATCATGCCCCGTCCGGCGTCGGGTCGCCGGAGCGCTGCTTTCCATAGCACGTATGGAGGCATTTCTGAAGCGGCGGAGGCGGGAGAAGAGCGCCGGGCGCGCCGGCGGCAAGACCCGGCCGAGCCAGGCCGCGGCCACGGCCACGGCGGCGCCGGTCCTGCCGGCGCCGTCTTCCCGTCATCGGGTCAGGAGACTCGGCCGGCCTTTCGGCCGGGCTCACATCACCACGACCTTGGCGCCCTTGCCGACCCGGTCGTAGAGGTCGATCACGTCCTGGTTCAGCATCCGGAAACAGCCCGAGGAAGCCGCCCAGCCGATGCTCTTGGGGGTGTTCGTGCCGTGGATGCGGTAGCCGGAGTCGCGACCGCCGAAATAGATGTAGAGCGCGCGCGCTCCGAGCGGGTTGCTCACGCCGCCCGGCATGCCGCCGGCCCATTTCGCGAGCGAGGGATCGCGCTTGATCATCTCGGGCGGCGGCGTCCAGCCCGGCCAGCGCGCGGTGCGCGCGATATAGCCCGTTCCCGTCCATCCGAAGCCTTCGCGGCCGATGGCGATGCCGTAGCGGGTCGCCATGCCCTCTGGCTCCACGAGATAGAGGAACGGGCCCTTGGTATCGATGACGATGGTGCCCGGCGCTTCCGCGGTGGCATAGGCGACCCGATTGCGCAGCAGCGCCGGATGGAAGGCGGCGACGTCGATCGCCGGCAGCATCCTCTCCCCGTCCGCCCGGGCGGCATAGACCGCCGGATCCGCCGGCTGCGGCAGGTCGGATGCCTGCGGCGCCGCCACCGTGACGCCGTTCTCCACCGGCAGGCAGCCCGCCAGCAGGAAGCCGCCAAGCAGCAGTGAAAGCCCCGATCGCACGAAGATCGTCATGTCAAGCCCACCTGTTACACAAACTGACCGCAAAACCGTTCTCAGGCAAGATCCGGTGCTCGGCGGCCGTTCCCGGCCGATTCGCCCCGGTCCCGCCAGCGATAGCGCGCGGGCATTGCCGGAGGTTGAATCCGGGCGCAGGCCGTGCCGTCGTGCTTAGCGGAAGCTTTCCGGCGGGCGGAAACAGCGGCCATGGTTAACGGGCGCGCGTCGGGATCCCCCACGAAACCCGAGCCTTCCCTGAGGGCGCAGATCCCAGCTGACCGGCCTCCAGACGGGCCGCTGGGGCGTTCGCATAGGCCCCAGGTTGTTTCTGCCGTGGATCGTATCGTTCTGCGCGTATCCGGACACACCCGGCCCCGCAGCGGGGCGGATCGGGGGCATTGCCGTTAAGTTTGATTCGATTTGAAAGCATCTCGATGCCGGTTCATGTCTCACCCGTACAAGCGAGTGGAGTGAGTAGCATGTACCTAGTACCCAAGCGCCTCTTTGGCGCAGCCATCCTGCTTGCCGGACTCGCCCAGGGTGCGAGCGCGGCAAGCGTGAACATCTCGATCGACACCTTCGGGATGACGAACCTTTCCGGGGCGCAGGCGGCCTATGCCACCTACCTGACCGGCACCCGAGCCAATGTCGTCGAGGACTTCGAGAGCTTCACGCCCTGGGGTGGCCTCGTGGGCACCGACAATCCGGTCGAGACCAACGCCGGGACCTTCAAGGCGATCAGCGCGTCGAACGGCGGGCCGGGGGGCTCGTCGGTCAATGGCGGAAGCGGGCTCGAGATCCGGGCCGACAACGGTGTGGGCAACAGCCCCGACGGGACGCTCTGGGGCCGCCAGAACAGCACCGACGGCGGCGAGAACTGGCTCGACAGCAACGACCTGACCTCCATGGTCTGGACGATCGGCGCGAGCACCGGCTTCGGCCGCTTTGACAGCCTCGCCTTCATGCTCGGCGACGTCGGCGACATCAAGGGAACGCAGTTCAGCATCAAGGTCGAGGCGGCGGGCTATTCCACCACCCTGGCCTCCATCCCCCGGCAGCCCAACGGCAACATCAATTTCGTCAGGATCCTGTTCGACGATTTCGTGCATGGCGCCAAGGTGACGCTGACGAGCAATCTCAACGACGGCTTCGGCATCGACGACGTCACGGTGGCCCGGGTCGCGCCGGTTCCGCTGCCGGGTGCGGGGCTCCTCCTGATGGGCGGCCTTGCCGGCTTCGGTGTCTTCCGGCGCCGCCGCGCGCCGGTCTGACGCCGTCCGCTCGCCAATCCGAACGCAGCGACGGCCGGACCTCGTCCGGCCGTTTCCGTCATGGCGGGCTCCCGCCCTCGTCCCCGGCGGGACGCGGCGGCGATTCCGGGTCCCGCTGCCCCGTCGCCAGTGCCACATGCGCCGACAGGGCCTCGGCGAGCGTCGGCACCTCGCCGAGATCGGGCCAGCGGTCGGGCGACCACAGGCCGGAGCGGACCATGCATCTCGGGCAATGCGTATAGGCTTCCTCGACATGGACGATCAGGATCAGGGCCGGCTCGCGACCGTTCCTCGCCATCTGCGCCTGCAATCGCGCGTCCTGCACGAGCTGCGCCGTGCCGCTCACCCTCAGCGTGTCGCCGTTGCCGGGGATCAGGAAGAGGAGCGCGATCTCCGGATGCGCCAGCAGGTTCCCGAAACTGTCCAGGCGGTTGTTGCCCGGCCGGTCGGGGATCGCCAGGGTATGCGCATCGAGCACCTGCACGAAGCCGGCCGGGTCGCCCTTGGGCGAGACGTCGAGCCGCCCGTCCGCGCCGCGCGTCGCGATCAGCACGAAGGGCGAGGCGGCGATGTAGCGGCGGCAGATCGGATCGATATGGTCGATCACCTTGACCGCCGCCCTTTCGTGCACCGGCGGGAAAAGCGCGCGCAGCCTCTCCGGGCTCTCGATCACCTCGTCGAACAGCGCCGCCGCATCCCGGCCTGCGCCCACGCTCCCCTCATGCGGCGGCGGCGGCATAGATCATGTCGATCATGCGCTGGTTGCCCCGCGAGAACTCGAGCGGGCAGGCGAAGGGCGCGCCGTCCAGCACCGAGGCGTTGAAGGCATCGGCCTGCGCCCGGTACTGGTCGGCGCGCGGGAAGCGCTCGAGGATGGTCGTCGCGTCGCTCGCGCGGATCTCGATGACCTCGTCGCCATAGGCGCCGGCGTTGAAGGCCGCATGGACCGAGAGCCAGCCGCCGTCGCCGTGGAAGGTCATCAGCTGCCGCGGCGCCATGCGCATGGAGACGTAGAAATCGAGATGGAACTCCGGGAACGCCGCCTGCACCCGCGCCGTGGCGTCGATCCCCATGTCCCAGTCGATCGCCGCCGCGATCCGCTCCGGCTCGGCGCCGGTGACGTAGCGGGTGACGACGCTGGGATAGACGCCGATGTCGCGCAGCGCGCCGCCGCCGAGATCCGCCTGGTTGCGGATATTGCCCGGATCCTCGTTGAAGAAGCTGAAGGCGCCCTGGACATGGCGCAGCCGGCCGACCGCACCCTCCCGCAGCAGCTCGCGCACCCGGAGCCATTGCGGGTGATGCGTGACCATGAAGGCCTCCGCCGCCACGAGCCCGGTGCGGTCGCGCGCGGCGATCAGATCGTCGATCTCGCCTGCCGCGAGCGCGATCGGCTTCTCGCAGAGCACGTGCTTGCCCGCCTCGAGGCATTTCAGCGTCCATGCCACGTGGTCGCCGTTGGGCAGGGGGATGTAGATGGCATCGACCCCGGGATCGGCCAGCAGCGCCTCGTATCCCTCCACCGCCCGGGCACCATAGGGCGCCGCCATCGCCGCGGCCTTGGCCCGGTCCCGGCTGCCGACCGCCGCCACCACCCCGCGGGCACTGGCATGGATCGCCGGGGCCACCCATTCCCGCGCGATCTTCGCGGCTCCCAGGATGCCCCAGCGCACCGGACCCTTCTCCATGCGTCCCTCCGCCGCTTGCTCCTTGCCCGCGAGCCTAGCCGCGCCGCGCCGCAGGGTCCAAGGAAAACGCGCGGGCGGGCTCAGGCCGCCGGCGGCGGCATCTGCGATCCGTCGGACAGCACGATCCGGTTCCGCCCGCCGGACTTGGCCGCATAGAGCGCGGCATCGGCCTCGGCCATGGAATCGCCCAGCGGAGCGGGCTTGTCGCCGGGGAGGACCGCCCGCAGGCCGCCGCTCACCGTGACCTCCAGCGGCGCACCGCCGGGAAGCGGCACCGGCGTGCGGCAGACCGCCTCGCGGAGCCGCTCGGCGATGGTCAGGGCCTCTTCGGGGGTGACCTCGGCGAAGACCGCGAGAAACTCCTCGCCGCCGATGCGCCCCAGAAGGTCGCCGCCGCGGCAGCTTCCCGCCATGCGGCTGGCCACCTCCTTGAGCACCCGGTCGCCCACCCCGTGGCCATAGGTGTCGTTGATCCCCTTGAAGCGATCGACGTCGACCACCAGCAGCGCCGCCCCCTTCGCCCCGGCGACCGCGCGCTCCAGGAGCCGGCCTGTGCGGTCGAGCATCGCCGCCCGCGCGAGCACGCCGGTGAGCGGATCGAAGCAGGCCCGGCGCTCGAGATCGCTGCAGGCGGCGGCCAGGGCCTCGCTCAGCCGCGAGATCTGCGCCGCGGACCGCCGGAGCTCGATCTCGTCCATCACGATCGCCGCCAGCGTCTCGAGATAGCGCCGCTGGCGCAGATCGGCGCTGCGCGGCCGGGTGTCCATGCAGCAGAGCGTGCCCAGCACATAGCCCTCGTGGGTCTTCAGCGGCACGCCGATGTAGAATTCCAGCCCGAAGGGGCCCGTGACCAGCGGATGCTCCTGGGTGCGCGGATCGGCGCTGGCCTGCTCGACCATGTAGACGCCGTCCTCCTCGATCGCCGCGCCGCAGAGCGTCGGGCCGCGCGCGATCTCGCGCAGCCCCGCGGGACCGTGCACCGATTTGTACCAGATCCGGTTGGCGTCGACGAGGCTGACCATGGCGACCGGCGCCTCGAGCATCTCGGCCGCGAGCGCGGTGATGCGGTCGAAGGCCCCCTCGGGCGGCGTGTCGAGGATCGCGTAGCGCCTGAGCGCGTTCAGCCGTTCGAACTCGCCATCCGTGTCGAGACTCATCCCAGCTCCCCCGAAGCTCTCCCAAGCACCGGATTCTGGGCCGCGTTCCTTAACGCTTTCCCAAGATCCCGGTGCGCGGGATCGCCACGGCACGGAAAAGCCCGGGCAATTCGCGCAAAACTGTCGCCGAGCCCGGCGCGGCAGCGCCACCAAGCGCGCCCACGGCACCGAGCATCGCTTCCGGAACGCGCGCTGCGCGCCCCCCGCGCGCCTTCCTTGCACGCTCGGCGGCTTCGAGAGGGGCTACGGGATGGAATGCCTGCCCGGGCGCCGCGGCGGCGAGGCCCCGAGGCGCCCGAATACCTCAGTCGACGGCGAAGCAGTAGAGCAGCCCGTCGCCACCGGTCCCGCGCAGTGCCGGGAGGCTGCACCCACCGCGCGAGGCATGGGAGGAATTCCACGACATCGCCGCCGCGGACTCGTCGAGCCCCATGCGATCGTGGTGGCCGACGATCGCGGCCCCCTCCTCGCCGCCGAGCGTCCAGTCGCCGCAGGTCTCCGCCGCCCGGGTGCCGTCCGGCATCGACCCGGTCAGGATGTCGTGCCGGTTGGGATCGTCGCCGCGCCCGTTGACCATCGCCCCGGTCTCGTCGAGCGCCGTCGCCTTGGTGATGTTGTTGCCCTCGCCGTGCAGCGCCTCGACGCTTTCGGCGATCACCACGCCTTCGGCATTGACCCAGGGCCCGCTGCCGATCCGGTCGCGCGCATCGACGCTGCTCGTGGAGAGATAGGCCGCCCAGGTCCTGCCGGTGACGCCGGCGGCTTCGGCGAGGCTGGCGCAATGCGCGTCCGCCCCCGCGAGGCCGCCGAAATTCGCGCCCTGGCCGGGGTTCTGGCTGGTGACGAAGAAGCTCATCGTCCCCTCCTGCGCCGCGGCCGCCCCGAGGCCGCCCGCAAGTACCACCGCCGCGATGCCCGCTGCCCTGTGCATGTCGTTCCTCCCTGATGTCCGCCGACCGGCCTTTCAAGGCTAGCGCCCCGCCGCGCTCCGCCCACACACGGTTCCGTGAAGACCCCCGCGCGCGCGCCCCGCCCCTCAGCGGGCCGCGGCCGCCACCGGCGGGGCATCCGGTTCCGGCTCCGCTCCGGTCTCGATCTCGCCGCGGGCGATGCGGCGGGCGATCTTGAAGATGCCGTCGAGGATCTCCACGATCTCGACCTCGCGGACATAGGCCATCAGCGCGCCATCGACGCGATCGGGAACGTGGCGGAAGCGCTCGCGGGCGATGTCCCGGGAGAGCCCCGTCACCTCCCGCTTCATCCCCCGCACCTCCGCCGCCAGCGCCGCATCCTCCTCCATCACCGCCCGGACCGCCTGCCGCAAAGCCTTCGCGACATCGGCGTGATAAGCGGTGATCCGCCGCGCCGCCTCGGGCCTGATCGGGGCATGCTCGTCGAGCCGCTTGCGTGTCGATGTGGTCAGATCCGTGGCGATGCGGTCGCCCACATGCTCCAGATCGTTCGACATGGCGACGAGCTGCATCAGGGTCTGCGCCTGGTCCTCCGAGAGGCGGTTGAGCGATACCCGGCCGAGATAGGCGATGATCGCCTGGTGCAGCCGGTCCACCGGCTTGTCCATGGCCTCGAGCGCGTGAAGCGCGCCGCGCGAGTTCCCCAGCACCGCCGGCAGCGCGCGGTCGAGCATGTCCGCGACATAAGTCCCCATCCGGCCGAGCTCGCGCCGGGCGTTCTCCATCGCCACCGCCGGCGTGGAGAGCAGCGCCGCGTCGAGATAGAGCGGCTTCAGCGGCTCGTCCGCGGCGATCGGACGGTCGGGCACCATCCATTCGACCAGCCGCGCGATCTGCGTCGTGAAGCCGATGAAGACGAGCGTATTGGCCACGTTGAAGATCGTATGGGCATTGGCCACCTGCCGCGGCACGTCGCCCGCAGGCGAGACATGGCGGACCAGCGCCGCCAGCTGCGGGATGAAGGCGACCCAGATCAGCACGCCCGCGACGTTGAAGAGCACATGCACCAGCGCCGCGCGAACGGCCTCGCGCGGCTTGCCGACCGCGGCGAGGCCCGCGGTCGCGCAGGTTCCGACATTGGCGCCGAGGGCCACGGCGATGGCGGTCTCGAGCGTCAGCATCCCCTGCCCGGCCAGCACGATGACGATGCCGGTGGTCGTCGCCGAGGAATGCACCAGCGCGGTGAAGATCATGCCCGTGAGGATGGCCGCCACAGGATTGGCGAGCGCGGCGATGAAGTCGATGAACGTCTCGTTCGTCCGCAGCGGCACCATCGCCGCGCTCATCAGCCCCATCCCGTAGAAGACGAAGCCGAGCCCGAGCAGCATCCGGCCATAGTCCCTCCAGGGCTCCCGCCGGGTCTGGAAGGCCAGGAGGAACCCCAGCGCGATCATCGGCAGCGCGAGGCGCGTGACGTTGAACGCCAGGATCTGCGCCGTCACCGTGCTGCCGATATTGGCGCCCATGATCACGCTGACGCTCTGGGCCATGGACATCAGCCCGGCCGAGATGAACCCCACGAGGATCACCGTCGTCACGGTGGAGGAATTCACCAGCCCGGTGACCGCGGCGCCCGCCAGCGCGCCGAGGAAGCGGTTGCGCGTGACCCGGCCGAGCAGGGTCTTGAGATGCTCGCCCGCGGCGCGCTTGACCGCGGCGGTCATCAGATCCATGCCGAAGAGGAAGAGCGCCAGCCCGCCGGCCAGCCCGGCCCAGAGGTCGAACTGGTCGAGCTCGGCCGTCATGCCGGGGCCGCGTCCCTTCGCTTGACCACCGTCACGGGCATCGGCGCCGTCTGCACCACCCGCTCGGCCACCGATCCGAGCAGGATATGCGGCAGACCGGTCCGGCCGCGGCTTCCGACCACCACCAGATCCGCGCCCAGCTCCCGCGCGACCTCGACGATGCGCCCGGGGGGCAGCCCGCGCACCAGCCGGGTCTCGAGCCCCGCCGGCGCCGGCAGGTCCTCCGCCCGGAAGGCCGCGAGGAACTCGGCCATCATGTCCTCGGCGACCGCGATCATCGGCTCCAGCCACGCCGATCCCACGCGGCGATAGAAGCCCGGGCTCGACGCCGGATCGTGCACGACATGGAGCAGCACCAGCCGCGCGTCGGTCAGGACCGCCTGGCGGCAGGCCCAGCCGAGTGCGGCTGCGGAATCGCCCGAGAAATCGACCGCGCAGAGGATGGTGTCGCGGGAGGCCGGGCCCGGCTCGCCGCTCATGGCAGCAACGCGCCGCGGATCATGAAGAAGAACATCGCGCTGGCCAGCGCGGTGGCCGGCACGGTGATCACCCAGGCCGCGGCGATGCGCAGGAGGAGCGAGCGCTTGACCAGCTCGATCCGGTGCAGCCGCCGCAGATCCTTGCGCTCGGCCTTGTGAAGGGTGCTGCCCGCCCTCGCCGCCTTGAGCTCCGCCAGCATCCTGCCCTTCTCGTCGACGCTGGCCGCGTCGAAGCGTTCCAGGAACGCCTCGACCGTGGCCTGGTCGGCATCGTGGTGGTGCGACCGGATCTCCTCGATCTTCCGTGCATAGCTGACCTTGAGGTATTCGCGCAGGAAACCCACGCCGAAGACCCCGCCCACCGCGATATGGGTCGAGCTGACCGGAAGGCCGAATTGCGAGGCGAGGATCACCGTGATCGCCGCGGCGATGGCGATGCAATAGGCGCGCGCCTTGTCGAGGTCGGTGATCTCCGAGCCGACGGTGCGGATCAGCTTCGGCCCGTAGAGCGCGAGGCCGAGCGCGATCCCCACCGCACCGACCAGCATGACCCAGAGCGGGATCGCGGCCCTCTCGGTGACGCCGCCGGACATCACCGCGTCATTGATCCCCGCGAGCGGCCCCACCGCATTGGCGACGTCGTTGGCGCCATGGGCGAAGCTCAGCAGCGCCGCCGCAAAGATCAGCGGCACGGTGAAGAGCTCGTTCACGCCCTCCTTGTCGTTGCTGAGATCCGGCGCCTTCTCGGCGACGTAGCGCCGCATCATCAGCCAGATCACGCCCGCCACGACCGCGCCCAGGAGGCTCGCGGAAACGAAGCTGAAGGCCAGGACATGCGAGAGGCCCTTGAGCGCGACATAGGTCGTGAAGGCCCATGCCATCACCGCGATCAGGAGCGGCACCATGGTGCGCGCCGCCCGCATCAGGTCGGGGCGATAGGTGATCGTGCGCTTGATGAGATAGAGGAACCCCGCAGCGATGAGCCCGCCCAGGACCGGCGAGATCACCCAGGAGGCCGCGATGCGCAGCACTTCCGCCCAATCGGCGATGCCCCAGCCGCCCGCGGCGATGCCCGCGCCCAGCACGCCGCCGACGATCGCATGGGTCGTGGACACCGGCGCGCCCATGGCGGTGGCGAGGTTGAGCCAGATCGCGGCCGCGAGCAGCGCCGCCGTCATCAGCCAGATGAAGGTGTCGGCATCGGCGATCAGGCCCGGGTCGATGATGCCGTTCTTGATGGTCCCCACGACCTCGCCGCCGGCGATCAGCGCGCCCGAGGCCTCGAAGATCGCGGCGATGGTGATGGCCCCGGCCAGGGTGATCGCTTGCGACCCCACCGCCGGGCCGACGTTGTTGGCCACGTCGTTGGCGCCGATGTTGAGCGCCATGTAGCCGCCGATCATCGCCGCGGCCACGAGCAGCGTGCCGTGCTGTCCGCCCGGGCTGTTCGCCATGGTGAAGAGCATGATCAGCACCACGAAGAGCAGCGCGCTGCCGAAGCGGAAGAGCTCGCCCCGGTTCACCAGGAGCGCGGCCTCCAGCTTCTTGACGTTGACCGGATCGCTCTCCATCCGCCCGCCCCTCCCGCGCACAGGCTTCCCCGCGCGCAACGGCGCCAGATGTGTGACGATTCTATGACATGACGGATTGGGGCCGGACTTGAGCGAGGTCAAGCCCGGATGCGGGAATCCCCGCATCCGGCGATGCCCCCCCGGCCGCAGCCCGGCGGCGCCGGTTCGGGCCGGTCAGTTGAGCTCCGGCACCATCCCGCGCTCCGCGGCGAGTTCGCGCATCTTCTTCTGCAGCTTCTCGAAGGCGCGGACCTCGATCTGGCGGATGCGCTCGCGGCTGACGTCGTATTCCTGGCTCAGATCCTCCAGCGTCACCGGCTCGTCCTTCAGCCGCCGCTCGGTCAGGATGTGCCGCTCGCGCTCGTTGAGCGCCTGCATCGCTTCGAGCAGGAGCGCGTGGCGGCTCTCGAGCTCGTCCCTTTCGGCCAGCGCCGTGGCCTGATCGGCCTCCTCGTCCTCCAGCCAGTCCAGCCATTCGGCGGATCCGTCGCCATCGCTGTTGACCTGGGCGTTGAGGCTCGCGTCCCCGCCGGACATGCGGCGGTTCATCGAGATCACCTCTTCCTCGGTCACGCTCAGGTCATGGGCGATCCTGGCCACGTTCTCGGGGCGCAGCTCGCCCTCCTCGATGGCGCCGATCTTGTTCTTGGCCTTGCGCAGGTTGAAGAAGAGCTTCTTCTGCGCCGCGGTCGTGCCCATCTTCACAAGGCTCCAGGACCGCAGGATGTATTCCTGGATGCTCGCCCGGATCCACCACATGGCATAGGTCGCGAGTCGGAACCCCTTCTCCGGGTCGAAGCGCTTGACCGCCTGCATCAGCCCGACATTGGCCTCCGAAATGACCTCGGCCGTGGGCAGCCCGTAGCCGCGGTAGCCCATGGCGATCTTGGCCGCCAGCCGCAGATGGCTCGTGACCAGCTGATGCGCGGCCTCGGTATCGCCGTGGTCCACCCAGGCCTTGGCCAGCATGTATTCCTGCTCCGGCTCCAGCATCGGGAACTTCCGGATCTCCTGCATGTAGCGCGACAGCCCCTGTTCCGGGGACGGCGCCGGCAGCTTGGCATAGTTCATCCCGCCTCCTCCTTCCGCGGTCGCTCGCCATGGCGAGGGCCCGCGTCACGTCACTTTCCATACAATATAACGCACACGTCGCGGATTTCCGTCGAAAACGCACCGGGCCGCGCCCGCGTCCCCAGGCCGCACCGCGACGAAGCGAAGGGTGATCGCCCCGCGACTGGCGGCCCATATTGCAGCGCAGCACGGGAATGTCCATCCCTCGGGCGCGCGTCCCCCGACCGCTGGACTTGGCGCCGGGATCCGCGCAGATTGGGCCGCGGCCCCGCCCCTTGCCGGGACCGGCCCCCGGCAGAGAAGGACGCGGCAGCGATGACAGCGAGATTCATCGACCGGATCGAGGCGGAGCTGGGCGAGATCGAGGCCGCCGGCCTCTACAAGCGCGAGCGCGTGATCTCCTCGCCGCAATCGGGCCGCATCGAGGCCGACCCCGGCGGGCAGGTGCTCAACTTCTGCGCCAATAACTACCTCGGCCTCGCCGACCACCCCGAGCTGGTCGAGACGGCCAAGGCCGCGCTCGAGCGATACGGCTACGGCATGGCCTCGGTGCGGTTCATCTGCGGCACCCAGGAGGAGCACAAGGCGCTCGAGGCGCGGCTCGCCGGCTTTCTCGGCATGGAGGACGCGATCCTCTACGGCTCCTGCTTCGACGCCAATACAGGCCTCTTCGAGACCCTGCTCGGCGAGCAGGACGCGATCATCTCCGACGCGCTGAACCATGCCTCGATCATCGACGGCGTGCGGCTCTGCAAGGCGCGGCGCCTGCGCTACGCCAACAACGACATGGGCGATCTCGAACGCTGCCTGAAGGAGGCCTCCGGCGCGCGGCACCGCCTGATCGCCACCGACGGCGTCTTCTCCATGGACGGGATCATCGCCGATCTGGCGGGGATCTGCGATCTCGCCCAGCGCCACGACGCGCTGGTGATGGTGGACGACAGCCATGCGGTCGGCTTTGTCGGGCCCGGCGGCCGCGGCACGCCGGAGCTCTGCGGCGTCGCGGATCGCGTCGACATCCTCACGGGCACGCTCGGCAAGGCGCTCGGCGGCGCCTCGGGCGGCTATACCGCCGCGCGCGGCCCGGTCGTCGACCTGCTGCGCCAGCGCTCGCGCCCCTATCTCTTCTCCAACACCCTCGCCCCGGTGATCGCCGCCACCTCGCTGAAGGTTCTCGAGATGATCGAGACCGGCGCGGAGATGCGCGCGCGCCTCACGGCGAATTCGGCCCGGTTCCGCGCCGAGATGACGGCGCTCGGCTTCGAGCTCGCCGGCGCCGGCCATCCGATCATCCCGGTCATGCTCGGCGACGCCCAGCGCGCCCAGGATTTCGCCGCGCGGATGCTCGACCGCGGCGTCTATGTCGTCGGCTTCTCCTTCCCCGTCGTCCCCCGGGGCAAGGCGCGCATCCGCACCCAGATGTCCGCCGCGCATTCCGACGACGATGTCGCCGCCGCCATCGCCGCCTTCGCCGCCACCGGGCGGGAGCTGGGAGTCATCGCATGAGCAACGAGATGAAGGCGCTGGTCAAATCCCGCCCCGAGCCCGGTCTCTGGATGGAGCGGGTGCCGGTGCCCGAGCCCGGACCCACGGACGTGCTGATCAAGGTCGCCAAATCCGCCATCTGCGGCACCGACGTGCATATCTGGAACTGGGACGCCTGGGCGGCGCGGACCGTGCCGGTGCCGATGGTGACGGGACACGAATTCTGCGGCACCATCGCCGAGACCGGCTCGGCGGTGCGGCGCTTCCATGTGGGCCAGCGCGTCTCGGGCGAGGGCCATATCGTCTGCGGCGCCTGCCGCAACTGTCGCGCCGGGCGCGGGCATCTCTGCCGCAACACCAGGGGCGTCGGCGTCGACCGGCCCGGATCCTTCGCCGAATTCGTCTGCATCCCCGAGGACAACGTCGTCCTGATCCCCGAGGACGTGCCCGACGAGATCGCCGCGATCTTCGACCCCTTCGGCAATGCGGTGCATACCGCGCTCAGCTTCGATCTCGTGGGCGAGGACGTGCTGGTCACCGGCGCCGGTCCCATCGGCATCATGGGCGCGCTCGTGGCCGCGCGCGCCGGGGCGCGCAAGGTCGTCATCACCGACGTCAACCCCTACCGGCTCGATCTCGCCCGGAGCCTCGGCATCGAGACCGTCGTCGACGCCGGCGCGGAGAACCTCGCCGACGTGATGGCGCGCATCGGCATGACCGAGGGCTTCGACATCGGCCTCGAGATGTCCGGCGCCGCGCCGGCCTTCCGCGACATGATCGACAAGATGAACAACGGCGGCAAGATCGCCATCCTCGGCATCGCCCCGGCCGGGTTCGAGATCGACTGGAACAAGGTCATCTTCAAGATGCTGACGCTCAAGGGCATCTACGGCCGCGAGATGTTCGAGACCTGGTACAAGATGATCGCCTTCGTGCAATCGGGGCTCGATCTCGCGCCCTTGATCACCCATCGCATCGGCATCGACGATTTCGCCGCCGGGTTCGAGGTCATGCGCTCTGGCAATTCCGGCAAGGTGGTGATGGACTGGACGGCGGCCTGAGCGGTCCCGCGCCGTCAGGACGAAATTTCCCGCAATTCCGCCAGCAGGCCAGCGAAATCCTCGGGCGGCGGCGCCTCGAAGCGCATCGCCTCGCCGCTCCGGGGATGCCGGAAGCCCAGCGTCGCCGCATGCAGCGCCTGGCGCGGGAAGGCCGCCAGCGGCCCCGGGCCGCCGCGCCGCCCATAGACGCCGTCCCCGACGAGCGGATGCCCCGCGAAGGTCAGATGCACCCGGATCTGATGGGTCCGCCCGGTTTCCAGCCAGCATTCGACGAGGGACGCGACCGGCGCGCCCCTTGGGCCGAAGCGTTCGAGGACCCGTGCCCGCGTGACCGCCGGCTTGCCGCCCGAGTTGAGCACCGCCATGCGCTTGCGGTCGCCGGGATGCCGGCCGATGCGGCCCTCGATGCGCAGAACGCCGCCCGGCTCCCAGGACACGCCGGCCAGCCCCGCGAGCCGCGGATCGGCCGGGTCCGGCGCCCCGCGCACCACCGCGAGATAGCGCCGCTCCAGGCGATGCGCCGCGAATTGCGCCGCCAGCGCCTGATGCGCCGCATCGTTCTTGGCGGCCACGAGAAGCCCCGAGGTATCCTTGTCGATCCGGTGCACGATGCCCGGCCGGAGCGCGCCGCCGACGCCCGAGAGGCTCGCCCCGCAATGATGCAGCAGCGCATTGACCAGCGTGCCCTCCCGCGCGCCCGGCGCGGGATGCACCACCAGCCCGACCGGCTTGTCGATGACGATCAGATCCGCATCCTCGTGGACGACCACGAGCGGGATCGGCTCGGCGGCGGCCGTCGCCGGCAGCGCCGGCGGCAGCGTCAGCACCAGCTCCGCGCCCTGCTCCATGCGCAGCCGCGGGTCGGTCACCACCGCGCCATCGGCCCGCGCCACCGCCCCCTGCTCGATCAGCCCCTGCAGCCGCGACCGGCTCAGGCCCAGCCCCTCTGGCACCGCGGCCGCCAGCGCCTTATCAAGGCGCTGGCCGGTCGCGGACCCCAGCGTGACCCGAATCGGAAGACGAGGCGGATTCATGGGCGAGAGCCATCCGATTGCCACGGGCGACGAAATTCCGGAGCCGCGCCGCCTGCGCCAGCTGCGACGGCTGGTGACGGCGCTCACCGCGACCCTGATCCTCGGGGTGATAACGATCGTCGCTCTGCTTGTCATCCGCCTGGCGCCGCTCGCCCGGGCGCCGGACCTGCCCGAGGCGATCCGCCTGCCCCCCGGCGAGAGCGCCCGCGCGGTGACCCTCGGCAGCGACTGGATCGCGGTGGTCACCGTGGACGGCGAGGGGCGCGAACGCATCCGCCTGCTCGACCGCACCACCGGCGCCGACCGCGCGAGCCTTCTCATCGACAACTGAGCCTCGCGGCAAAGCCCGCCCCGGCCGTGGCGATGCGGGCCGCCGGGACCGGGCATCTCCCCGCATCGCCGGCCCTTGCCAATTCACCCTGCCATCCCGATATTCCCGCTCATGTCGCTCCCCCCAGGCTTCGTCGACGAACTTCGCGGCCGCGTCTCGCTCGCGCAGGTGGTCGGCCGCAAGGTGACCTGGGACAACCGCAAGTCGAATGCGGCCCGCGGCGACTGGTGGGCGCCCTGCCCGTTCCACAACGAGAAGACCGCATCCTTCCACGTCGATGACGCCAAGGGCTATTATTACTGCTTCGGCTGCCACGCCAAGGGCGACGCCTTCGGCTTCGTGCAGAAGACCGAGAACATCGGCTTCATGGAGGCGGTGGAACTGCTCGCCCGCGAGGCGGGAATGACGATGCCGGCGCGCGATCCCGCCGCCGCCGCGAAGGCCGCCGCCAACCAGGGCCTCGCCGAGGCGGTCGAGGCGGCGGTGCAATTCTACCGCCTGCAGCTCAACACCGCCCGCGCCGCCGAGGCCCGCGCCTATCTCGACCGCCGCGGCCTCGCCCCCGCGACCCGCGAGCGGTTCGAGATCGGCTATGCGCCCGAGGGACGCACCGCCCTGCTCGACCATCTCAAGGCCAAGGGCTTCGCGCCGGCGCTTCTCGCCGAAGCGGGGCTCGTCGGCCTGCCCGAGGCGGGCGGCTCGGCCTACGACCGCTTCCGCGGCCGCATCACCTTCCCGATCCGCGACGCGCGCGGCCGCGCCATCGGCTTCGGCGCCCGTGCCCTGACGAGCGACCAGCAGCCGAAATACCTGAACTCCCCCGAGACGCCGCTCTTCGACAAGGGCCGCACCCTCTACAACATCGCGCCCGCCCGCGCCGCCGCCGGAAAGTCCGGCGAGCTGCTGGTCTGCGAGGGCTACATGGACGTGATCGCGCTCGCCCAGGCCGGCATCGAGCATGCCGTCGCCCCGCTCGGCACCGCGATCACCGAGACGCAGCTGCAACTGCTCTGGCGGCTGGCGCCCGAGCCGGTGGTCGCGCTCGACGGCGATGCCGCCGGCCGCAAGGCGGCGCAGCGCCTGATCGACCTCGCGCTGCCGCTGCTCACGCCGGGCCATGCGCTGCGCTTCGCGGTCATGCCGGCGGACCAGGATCCCGACGACGTCCTGCGCGCCGGCGGGGCCGCGGCGATGCAGGCGCTCGTCGCGGCTTCGCTGCCGATGGTCGAGCTGATCTGGAGCCGCGAGACCGAGGGCGCGGTGCTCGACAGCCCCGAGCGGCGCGCCGCCCTCGACGGCAGGCTCAAGGCGCATCTGGCGCGCATCGCCGATCCCGGCCTGCGCGCCCATTACCAGGCCGAGATCCGCAGCCGCCGCGCCGCGCTCTTCGCGCCGCCGCCGCGCCCGACCCGTTCCGACCGGACCGGCACCAGGCCCGGATCCCGGCCGGCGACGATCGCCACCGCCGCACCGGCCACCCGCGCCTCGCTGCTCGGGCGGCCGACCCCCGGCGTCGAGGCCGAGGCGCGCATCCGCGAATGCGCGATCCTCGCGGGCTGCCTGAACAACCCCGGCCTCGCCGCGGCCTTCGAGGAGCGGCTGGACCGCATGCCCTTCTCCTGCGCCGATCTCGCGGAGATCCGCGATGCCCTCCTGTCCGCGGTCACCGGGGCGCCGGAAGGCACCCGGCTGCGGGACGCCGTGGCGGAGCGGATCGGCCGCGACCCGATGCCGGACCTGCTCGCCCCCGGCCAGGTGCGCGCCAACCGCCATCTCGGCCCCGGCGCGGACCCCGAGCTCGCCGCCCGCGCCATCGAGGAGGAACTGACCCGGCACGCCGCCGTCGCCGGCTGGCGCGCCGAGCTGATCGACGCCGCCCGCGAGCTCAACGCCGAGACCGCCGAGAGCGTCGGCTGGCGCCTGAGGGACGCCGCCGAAGCCGCGCATAAGGCCGCCAGCCGGCCGATCTCGGAAAGCGCCGAGGTCGATGCCGAGGCCGAGGAGATGCTCTCCGCCGGGCTCCAGGACCTGCTCGACCGCCAGATCTGGAAGAAACCGCGCAAGACCTGACCGCGAATCGAATCAGACTCTCGTTGCGAATCAGTGATTCGTGCTAGAAAACCCAGGATCGCCGCAACGCCCCCGGGCGACGATCCGCCCCGTAGCCCCGACGGAGACTTCATGGCCGCCAAGGACACCGACAACAAGAAACCCGAGGATTCCCAGGACGGCGCCGGCCCGATGCTCGACATGAGCCAGGCCGCGGTCAAGAAGATGATCGCGACCGCCCGCGCCCGTGGCTACATCACCTACGAGGAACTCAACCAGGTCCTGCCCCCCGAACAGGTCACCTCCGAGCAGATCGAGGACGTCATGGCGATGCTCTCGGAGATGGGCATCAACGTCATCGAGGGCGACGACGTCGACGACGAGGACCGCCGCCCGCCCGAGGCGGAAGCCGCCGAAGAGGAGAGCGGCTCGCGCGAGGTCGCGCTCACCTCCACCTCCAACGAGAACCTCGACCGCACCGACGACCCGGTGCGTATGTACCTGCGCGAGATGGGCTCGGTGGAGCTGCTCTCGCGCGAGGGCGAGATCGCCATCGCCAAGCGCATCGAGGCGGGGCGCAACACCATGATCGCGGGGCTCTGCGAGAGCCCGCTGACCTTCCAGGCCATCACCGTCTGGCGCGACGAGCTGCTCGAAGAGAAGATCATGCTGCGCGACGTGATCGACCTCGAGACCACCTTCTCCGGACAGATGGAGACCGACGAGGTCGACAGCGTGCTCTCCGCCGTCGCGCCGGCGCCCGCGGCTGATGCGGCCGCGCCCCGGACCGAAGCCGCCGCCGCACCGGCAAAGGAGGGCGCGTCCGACGAGGAAGAGGACGAGGACGGCGAACCCCGCGCCGCGGCCGAGCCCGAGGAGGAGGACGACGACGACCAGGGCAATCTCTCGCTCGCCGCGATGGAGGCCGCCCTCAAGCCGCAGGTGCTCGAGACCCTCGACCGCATCGCCTCCGACTACACGCGCCTCGCCGAGATGCAGGACGACCGCATCTCCGCCACGCTCAACACCGGCGAGAGCTTCACCACCACCCAGGAGCGCGAGTACCAGCGCCTGCGCGGCGAGATCGTCGAGCTGGTGAACTCGATGCACCTGCACAACAACCGCATCGAGCAGCTCGTCGACCAGCTCTACGGCATCAACCGCCGCATCATGACGCTCGACGGCGCCATGGTGAAGCTCGCCGACCAGGCGCGCATCAACCGCGCCGAGTTCATCGCCGAATACCGCGGCTGCGAGCTCGAGCCCGGCTGGCTCGACCGGGTTGCCACCATCCGCTCGCGCGGCTGGTCGGACCTGACCACCCGCCTGCGCGACAAGGCCGAGGAGCTGCGCTACGAGATCGCCGAGGTCGGCCAGTATGTCGGCGTCGACATCTCCGAGTTCCGCCGCATCGTGAACCAGGTGCAGAAGGGCGAGAAGGAGGCCCGGATCGCCAAGAAGGAAATGGTCGAGGCGAACCTCCGGCTGGTGATCTCCATCGCCAAGAAGTACACCAACCGCGGATTGCAGTTCCTTGATCTCATTCAGGAAGGCAACATCGGCCTGATGAAGGCGGTCGACAAGTTCGAATACCGCCGCGGCTACAAGTTCTC
>NZ_DAIUBO010000060.1:0-19005 GCF_036846665.1 Amaricoccus sp.
GCGGCGGCGGCAACGGCGGGCTGAACGTCTCGGGCGGGGTCGCCATCAACAAGGACGGCAAGATCCCCAGCATCACCTTCGGCATCGGCGGCTTCGGCGGCGCGGGCAATGTCTCGGGCGGTGTCACGGTCGATCATGCCGGCGTCATCGACGTCGCGGGGAACTGGAAGCACGGCATCTTCGCGCAATCGGTCGCCGGCGGCGGCGGCAACGGCGCGCTCAACGTCTCGGGCCAGCTCAACTGGAACGGCTCGAAGACCTCGGACGGCGCGACCGATCTCAGCATCGTCGCGGGGCTCGGCGGCCATGGCGGCCTCGGCGCGGATGCGGGCGATGTCGCGGTGACCTCGGACGGCGACATCACCGCGACCGGCTATCACGCCCGGGGCCTCTTCGCGCAGTCGCTGGGCGGCGGCGGCGGCACCGGCGGCGTCAATGTCACCGCGATCGGGACCAAGAACTCCTCGCCGGTCGGCATCGGCGTCGGCGGCTTCGGCGCGGGCGGCGGGGACGCGGGCAGCGTCACCGTCACGCGCGGCTCCGCCGCCGCGGTGGCCGGGCTCATCACCACGGACGGCGTCGGCGCGAACGGCATCGAGGCGTCGAGCATCGGCGGCGGCGGCGGCGACGCGGGCGTGAACGCGGTGCTCGGGTTCAGCAAGGCGGCGGGTTCGAAGAGCGACAGCGGCAGCTCCAGCGACCGCAAGACGCCCACCCATACCGGCGTCGACGCTTCGGTCATCGCGAACTACAACAGCGTGCTCGACGAACTCGAAGGCAAGACCAACCCGACGCCGGCGGGCGGGGAGAAGACCTCGGTGTCCGGTCTCTTCGCCATCGGCGGCTCCGCCGGGAACGCCGGCAATGCGGGCACGGTCGATATCGCGCATTTCGGCGACGTGCTCACCCTTGACGACAGCAGCCACGGCGTCTTCGGCCAATCCCTCGGCGGCGGCGGCGGCAATGCCGCGCTCAATTTCGGCATGATCTACCAATCCGGCAATTCCGAGCAGACCAAGGGCTTCGGCCTGGCGGTCGGGGGCGGCACCGGCGACGGCGGGACGGGCGCGGCGGTCACGCTCGACAATGTCGGCGCGGTCGTCACCACGGGCGCCGATTCCCACGGCATCTTCGCCCAGTCGGTCGGCGGCGGCGGCGGCAATGCCGGCTATTCGAGCCTGACGAACGCGGGCGAGGGCGGCTCGGTAGCGATCCAGATCGGCCGCACCGGCGGCACCGGCGGCGCCGCCGGATCGGTCCATGCCAGCTCGGAGGGAACGGTGCTGACGCAGGGCGACCGCTCGCACGGGCTCTTCGCCCAGTCGGTCGGCAACGGCGGCGGCAATTCCACCGCGACCTCGGTGACGCTCGGCACCCCGAAGACCTCGGACGACAAGGGAAGCAGCTTCAAGCTGAGCGTCGGGCTCGAGGGCGGGCAGGGCGGTGCGGCCGGCGACGTGGACGTGGCGGCCACGGGCGCGCTGACCACGCTCGGCACCGATGCCCACGGGGTCTTTGCCCAGTCGGTCGGCGGCGGCGGCGGCACCGGCGGCGGCGCTAGCGGCTCGGCCGGGGCGGGCAAGTCGCTCTCGATCTCGATCGGCGGGACCGGCGGCACTGGCGGCACCGGCGGCAAGGTCTCCGTCGCCAGCACCGCCGGGATCCTGACCGGCGCGGACCGCTCGATCGGCATCCTGGCGCAATCGGTCGGCGGCGCCGGCGGCACCGGCGGCTATGCCAAGTCCGGCGTCACGGCGATGTCCTTTCTCAAGAACACGGTCAAGGGCTCGGACATCGGCACCACGGCCTCGCTCAGCATCGGCGGGTCGGGCGGCGCCGGGATGGCCTCGGACCAGGTCGACGTGGTCAACCAGGGCACGATCGGCACCTATGGCGGCAGCGCGCACGGCATCTTCGCGCAATCCGTGGGCGGCGGCGGCGGCAAGGGCGGGCTGGTCCAGAACAACATCGTCAACCTCCGCGGCAGCATCGGCAACCAGGCGAGCATCTCTGTGGGCGGCACCGGCGGCACCGGCGCGGTTTCCGGCGACGTCTCGGTCGCCAACCAGGGCGAGATCCGAACCCGGAGCACGAAATCGGCCGGGATCTACGCCCAGGCCGTCGGCGGCGGCGGCGGCGATGCCCAGAACGTGACCAACATCTTCCTGGGCACCTCGGCCGACAATACCTCGAACAACGCCATGCTTCTCGGCGGCACCGGGGGCACGGGCGGCGCGGCCGGCGACGTGAGCGTCGTCAACGACAGCGGCGCCCTGATCGCGACCCTCGGCAGCGAGAGCCACGGCGTGCTCGCGCAATCGGTCGGCGGCGGTGGCGGCCAGGGCGGCAATGTCATCTCGGTGTCGCTCAGCAAGCCCGGCGCCGGGGCGAAGCAGGCGCGCGGGGCGCAGCTCGCCATCGGCGGCACCGGCGGCCAGGGCGGCACCGGCGGGACGGTGGCGGTCACCAACCGGGGGCAGATCGCGACGACCGGCGGGGCGGCGCATGGCATCGTCGCGCAATCGGTCGGCGGCGGCGGCGGCATCGGGGGCACCTCGGTGATCGGCACGCTCAGCATCAAGTCCGGCACCGAAGGCGACCCCTCGCTCGGCTTCGCCCTCGGGGGCGCGGGCGGCAGCGGCAACACCGGCGGCGCGGTCACGGTCCGGAACGCCGGCGCCATCGCCGTGAGCGGCGCCAAGGCCTACGGCGTGCTGGCGCAATCGGTCGGCGGCGGCGGCGGCGACGGCGGCCTGGCGATGTCGCTCTCCGGCAACGATCTGGCCAACCGGGCCGCGGGCAAGTCCTATTCGAAGATCGCCGTCGGCGGCGCCGGTGGCGACGGGGCCGATGGCGGCGACGTCGTGGTCAGGCACAGCGGCACGATCGCCGTCGGCGGCGACGACGCCTATGGCATCTTCGCGCAATCGGTCGGCGGCGGCGGCGGCTCGGCCGGATTCTCGGTCTCGGCGCCCGCGGCCATGGCGCTCGACTATCTCTTCTCCACGGTCCTCGGCGCGCGGGAAGGCGCCAAGGGCACCGCCGGGACGGTCACCGTCGACAGCAGCGGCGACATCGCGATGAGCGGGACCAACGCCCAGGCGATCCTGACCCAGACGGTCAATGGCGGCGGCGGCAATGTGGATACCTTCGTCGATTTCGGCACCTTCACCAGCGGCACCGCGGAGACCGGCACGGCGCCGGCGCTCGCGGGCTCGATCAGCCTCGGCGGCGACGATTCCGACCAGACCGCCGGCAGTGCCGTCGAGGCCGCCCATTCGGGCAATCTCTCGACCCGGGGCGACCGCTCCGTCGCCTCGCTGACCCAGAGCATCGGCGGCGGCGGCGGCAATGGCGGCGCGGCCTTCGTGCTCGACCCGAGCTCGGCGATCGCGCTCGACCTCAATCTCGGCGCCAAGGACACCGACGATGCCGGCGGCGGCGACGTCACCCTTGCCCGGAGGGGCAGCGTGGCCACGATCGGCAGCCAGTCGCAGGCGGTCTCGGTCCAGTCGATCGGCGGCGGCGGCGGCCGTCTCGCGACCGCGGTGAGCAGGGGCGCCGCTTCGGCGCAGGCGAAGGCCACGGCCGCCTTGGCGCTCGGCGCCGATCCGAGCTTCAACAATCCCGGCGGCGACCTCGACCTCGACCTCAGCGGCGAGACGGTCACGCTCGGGGATCATTCCCCCGGGCTGGTGCTGCAGAGCATCGGAGCCGGCGGGGGGCAGACCTATCTGACCGGGCTCACGCGCGCCGAGGTCGAGATCGGCGCCTCCGACGGCTCCAGCGGCGACGGCGGCGACATCACGCTGGCCAATGCCGGCGCCGTGCTCGCGGCAGGCAGCGGATCGGACGGCATCGTGCTGCAGTCGATCGGCGGCGGCGGCGGCTATGTCCGGACCGACCTCGATGCCGCGGCGCTCACGGTGACGAGGAGCGCCGACAATGCCGGCGACGGCGGCGACATCAGCCTCGTCCAGTCGGGAACCGTTCATGCCGCCGGCGCGGGCGCCATCGGCATCCTCGCCCAGAGCCTCGGCGGCGGCGGCGGCCTCGTGGACCAGGTCTTCCGCGGATCCGCGGGCGGCGACGGCAGCGGCGGCGCCATCGCGCTCACGGCCGACGGCAATGTCGTCGCCGATGCCGCCGGGGGCGTCGCGATCCTCGCCCAGTCCGAGGGCAGGAACGGCGGCGGCCGCGTCGCCCTCGACCTCGATGGCGTCATCAAGGGCGGATCGGGAGCCGGGGCCGCGGCGATCGCCATCACCGGCGGCTCGGACAACCGCGTCGATCTCGGCAGGAACGGCTTCGTCTTCGCGCTGAACAACGTCGCGATCACCGGCAACGGCGGCAACGACCGCATCGTCTCGAAGTCGGGTGTGGTCGGCAACATCGATCTCGGCGAAGGCAGGAACCGCTTCACCAATTCCGCGTCCGGGACGCTGGTGACCCACGAGACACTGGATCTCGGGCGCGACGGCCTGCTCACCAACGCCGGGCTGCTGGTGCCGGGCGGCGACGTGGTGCAGTCCGGGCTCGGCGCCTCGGCCAGCCGGTCGGACTTCACCACCACCCGGAACCTGCCGCAGACCACGACGCTGGTCGGCTCGCTCCTGATGACCCCGACCAGCCGGTTCCAGATCGATGTCAGCTACCGGGCCAGCGGCGCGGCGGGCGACGGCAGCGACCTGATCCGGACCACGGGCTCGGTGACCTTCGACGGGCTGGTGGAGCCGACGCTCCTGAGCCTCGAGCGGCTCTTTCCGCTGACGATCATCGAATCCGGCGGCACCGCCGTGGACAGGGGCGCCACGGTTCTCGACACCGCGACGATCGATTATTCGATCGCCATCGGATCGATCGAGCTGGCCGCCAGCCCCGACTTCTCCCTGCCGGGGATGACCGGGAACCAGGGGGCGGTCGGCGACCACATCAACGCGATCCTGACCGGCGACGGCTCGGCCGCGCTGGGGCCGCTCTTCGCCCTGATCGGGAACATGACGGATGCCGGCGAGGTGGCCGACACCCTCGATCGACTGGCGACCGAGGGCTATGCCGCCAACCGCGTCGCGACCCTCTTCTCCGGACTGGGCTTTGCCGCCGGGATCGGCGATTGCGAGCGCCGCAAGTCCCGCGAATTCGACCTCGCGCGCGGCGAATGCTGGTGGCTGGAGACCCAGGGCGAGCGGTTCGAGCAGGATCCCTATGACGGCTACCGGAGCCTCGGGATCCGCAGCAACAGCTTGATCGGGGGCGTGGAGCGCGCCGTCGACGACATCTGGACCGCGGGTTTCGCGCTCGGCTACGAGAACCTCGACGTGACGAGCGGCGACAGCTTTTCGAGCGACGCCGACCGCGGCCACCTCGGGGTCTCGGTCTTCCGGCGGACCGGGTCGCTCGTGCTCGGCGCCGCGCTGACCGGCAGCTTCGGCCAGTTCGAGAGCACGCGCTACGTGGGCGTGTCGGGCATTCTGCCGGACGGGAGCGCGGTCTCGCTCGATTCGACGGAATCGAGCCAGACGATCACTCAGGCCAATCTCGGGCTGCGGGCAGCCTATACCCTGGAGAACCCGGGGAGCCGGGTCTATGCCCGGCCGTCGATCGAGCTCGACGCAAGCTACATCTATGCCAGCCAGTCGGACGAATCCGGGGAAGCCGCCTTCGGCATGGAGGTGGGCAGCACCAGCGAATGGGTCCTGAGCATGTCGCCCAGCGTGGAGGTCGGCGGGACCTATCGGAGCGATGCCGGCGCGCTCATCCACCCGTTCCTGCGCGGCGGATTCACGCTCTTCGACACGGACCGCCTCGAGATCGACTCGGCCTTCATCGGGGCACCGGATTCGGCGGGGCGCTTCCAGAATGCCGCCGGCTTCGACCGGCTATTGGGCCGCGTGAACGCCGGCCTGGACATCGGCGCGGAGAATTCGAGCTCGCGGGTGGAGCTGGGATATCATGGGGTCTTCAGCGAACACTCGACCTTGCACGGTCTCGGAGTGAACTGGACGATGCGCTTCTGAGAAACCTCTGCGGAACCGCGCCGATGCGGACCGGCCCGAAGGATGATCCCGATATTGGCGGTCGCCCCCGAGAGCGGAGAGAGCGAGTGGGCTGGATCGACCGGATGGGAGCTCTCAAGGGAGGATGGCCGACGCCGAGACGCCATCACGGGAGCAGGGCGGCGCGCCTGGTCGATCCTCCGGTCGCTCATTGCGTCGTGGTGTCGAGCCAGATGGTCACCGGACCGTCGTTGACGAGGGATACGGCCATGTCGGCGCCGAAGGAGCCGGTGGCCACCGCGACGCCGTGGCTCCGGATCTGTGTGGCGAAGTGCTCGTAGAGGGGCTCTCCCGCCTCGGGCGAGGCGGCCGTCGAGAAGCCCGGGCGGTTGCCTTTCGTCTCGGCCGCCAAGGTGAACTGGCTGACGACGAGCGCGGCCCCTGCCACGTCGAGCAGCGAGCGGTTCATGCGGCCGGCTTGGTCGCGGAAGATGCGCAGGTTGACCGTCTTCCGGGCAAGCCACGCGCTCTGATCCTCGCCGTCCCCGCGCATCGCGCAGACGAAGACGACGAGGCCCTTCCCGATCTCGCCCACGGCCTGCCCGTCGATGGAGACGGTCGCGCCGGATGTCCGCTGGATCAGCGCTCGCATGCTCCGCTCCTCCCGCCCCCGGTGCCCGGTCGACGGCGACGGTGCCAGTGTCGCCCGAGCTTCGCAAGGGAGTGCTTCCGCCTGGCCCGGTCAATCGCCGATGCACGTCGCCCCGGACCGGGAGGATGACGAGGCGAAGGAATGTCGCCTCGGCGTGCAGCAATGGCGCGCAGGCGTTCGGTCCGGTCCCTGGAGCACGACCCCGCCGGAGCGGGTCGTCGGGACCGGATCTGGGGTCAGTTTCCCGGAACGACTACCCGGTAGAAGGGCGCCGTTGCCGCGGCGGCCTCCGGGACGGGCTCGACCCTCGGAGCATCGACGGGAGAAAGCGAGCGCAGATAGGCGACGAGGGCGGCAGTAACATCCGCGCTCAGCGCCGCATACGACGGCCAGGGCATGGCTGGTGCAAGGCTTCGGCCGTCGGGACGCAGACCGCCCGTGATCGCGGCGGCAATCTCCGGTTCGGTCCAGCCGCCAAGGCCGCTTGCGCTCGGTGTGAGATTGGGGGCCTAGAAGACGCCCACGCCCCAGATCTCGAACCCCACGCTCCCGCCGGACAGCCCGGCTTCGACGAGAGGGGCCCCATCGGCGCCGCGCGGAATGTGGCGGCCCGCGCAGTCCATGACGGTGGCGAGATACGCGCCACGGGCGATCGGGTCCGAAGGGTCGGCCTTGGCCGCGCCAATGCCCAAGGCACCGGCGACAAGGGCGAGGATGGCGAAGGAAGGTCTCATCGATCTCGGTCCATGTGTCGGGGAAGGCGGCGCGCTGCGAATCGTCGGCGCCTCTGGCGTCGTTCGGCGGCGAGGGCGGCCGAAAAGTTCGGCGTCGCGAAGGTCCCGTTCGGATCGAAGCGTGCGCGAAGCACTTCGAGCCGAAGCCCTGCCTCGGGTCCGTGGGTCGGCAACCTGCGCCCCGGCCGGTCGAGATCGGCAAGGCCGACATAGGCGGACGAACAGAACGGCGTGATCGCCTCGATCGTGGCACGGAGCCAGGCCGCGCTCGCGTCGTCGTCATCCGGCTCCGTCCAGATGCGGTAGACGACCCCGAAGATCCGTCCGTCGCAGGACATCGCCGCATCGGTCGGGATGGGCGCGGCGTTGTGGCGCAGCGAGATCACCGCGAAGGTCTCGGCCGACGGTGCTGAGACCATGTCCGCCACCACCTGCGCCAGGATCGGCCCGAGTTGGCTCTCCGACCAAAAGGAATCGACGCGGTAGCGGCGGCCGGCCGGAACGTCCGCGTCCGTTGCACCGAAGAGCGCGGGAAACGGCATGACGAGCGGCCCCACGACCTCGAGCGCCTGCGGCGCATTCTCGGCGAGACGGTCGTGCACCACCCGGGCTTCCGCATCGGCGAAGGCGAAGACGGTCGCAATGGCCGCGATGACCGGGCCGGCCGGACCTGCCACAACCTTCGCGGTGAACTCCACATTGCGCGGCGCGGTCGCCATGGCGGCCTCCGCCCAGGCGGACAATTCCGCCACGGCTCCGGCCCCATAGTCGCAGACAACCGTCGTGATCGACTTGGCCGCCTGCTTCAGCGCGACGTGATAGGCGGTGACGATCCCGAAAAAGCCGGGCCCCGCACTGCGCACCGCCCAGAAGATCTCGCGTTCTCGGCCTCCGACGCGGTCGCAAGACGCCCATCCGCCAGAACCACCTCGACCGCCGTCACGAGAAAGCAGGCGAAGCCCCAGTCACAGGCATTCCGGCCGATGCCGCCGCCGAGGAGGTAGCCGCTCATGGCCACGCTGCCACAATGGCCCAGCGGGAAGGCAAGGCCATGGCGATCGAGGGCGGCGACCATCAGCGCGTTGGTCACGGCCGGTTCGACGCGCGCGCTGCGCGCTTCATTTCACCGGCATCGCGGCGCAGGCCGATATGGTGATCGATCTCGGCGCGCTCGATGGGCTGCGGCTGGATGTCGACCCTCGACAACCAGAAAGCCGAAGCCGCTGTCGCCGTGCGCTGCATCGACCGCTTTACCGCCCTCGCCATGCCCCACAGCATCAGGATCGCCAGACACCGCGGGGAAAGGGGGCAATGCAACCTCAGCAGACTCCTTGCAACAACGCCCATGTCCCGCCGCGGGACGCCGCCCCCGGCCGGCGCGCCGGGAGCACGAGATTGGTCGTTGCGGCGAGTCGGTCGGATGGAGATCGTATCAGTCGGAAATGGCGACCGGTCCGAGTTCGTCCCAGCGGTCGCCCGGCCCCGGATTGTCGGCATGGGTCCGGCCGCCGAAATGGGTCATCACCCCCCAGACCACGTTCAGCGCCGTATGCACCGCGCCCTCCACCCAGGCCGGTGTCCAGCTCACGTCGTCGCCGCAGAGGAACAGCCCGCGCTGCTCGGGCGGCAGGTCGCCCTGCATGAAATGCCCGTACATGCGGTGGTTGTAGCGGTAATGCCCCGGCAGCGCCCCCTTGAACGCGCCCAGGAAGTTCGGGTCGCTCTCCCAGCTCACGGTGATCGGGTCGCCGACGATATGGCTGCGGATGTCAAGCGTCGGATAGATCTTCTCGAGCGCCCCCAGCGCCAGCTCGACGCGCCGCTCCACCGGCAGGGGCAGCATCTTCAGCGCGTCCGACATCCACGAATAGGTCAGGCAGATCACCCCCGGCTTGTCCTCCCCCAGATCGAAGAGATACGTCCCCCGCGTCAGCCGGTCGGTCAGCGTCATCGACATCACCCGCCGCCCGGTCTCCGGGTCGCGGTCGCGCCAGAACGGCCGATCGACCATGACGAAGGTCTTGGAGCTCTGCATGTAGCGCGTCCGGTCGAGCGCCATCCACATCTCTTGGCTGAACAGCCGCTCCTCGGTGTCGATCGCCGTCGACAAGAGCCAGCTCTGACAGGTCACGATGACCGCGTCGAAGCTCTCGCTGCGCCCCCATTGGTCGGTGATCGACAGCCGCCCGGCATCGTCCCGGGAGAGGCGGCGCACGCCCGGCCGCGGTGCCCCGGCGTGCAGGCCGATCAGGGTCGTGCCCTTCGGCCAGTAGACCATGTTCTCCGGCTCCCGCCGCCAGAGCATCTGCGGCACCTGCTCGACGCCGCCGAGGATGAAGCGCTGGTTTTCGTCCTGCTCGGTCACGTTGACGCGCAGGATCTCCAGCATCGAGTTCGGGAAGTCGGAATCCCAGCCGCCGGTTCCGAAACCCACCTGCCCGAAGACTTCGCGATGCCGGAACGACAGTTCCTGGAAGGCGGCCGAAGAGGCGACGAAGTCGTAGAAGGTGCGCTCGTCCCAGGCCCTGACGAGCGGGTTCCAGATCTCCTTGACCCGGCCGGCATCGCGATCGCGGATCGCCTGCTTGAGGTCCGTGAACTTCGCCCCGTCCTCGAGCGCCCTGTCATAGGCCGTCGCCACCTCGCGGAAGAGCGGCGGCAGATCCTGGAGCGTCTCCGCGTAATGGGTCTCGCCGGCGAGGTCGATGACCGTCGAGCCCGCCGCCGGCGTCAGCGGGTTCGGGAACGGCCGGCTCTCCAGCCCGAGCTTGTCGACGTAATGGTAGAAGCCGGTCGAGGACACCGGGAAGCGCATGCCGCCGAGCTCGGCGATCACCCCGTCGGCACCCTCGAAGGGCTGCGACCGGAGCCGCCCGCCGACCTGCCCGCTCTCGTAGAGCACCGGGTGCAGGCCCATGCGCATCAGCTCGTAGCCGCAGAGGATGCCGGAGATGCCCGCGCCGATGATCGCGACCTTCGTGCCGTGCCGCTCCGCAGGTATCGAGCCCAGGCCCGCCGGATGCGAGATCCATTCGTCGAACCCGAATGGAAAATCGGGCCCGAACATCGTGACCGGCTTTTGTTCGTTCATCTCTTCTCTCCCCCTGTAGTCAGCGATCCGTAGAGATCCGGGCGACGGTCCGCCAGATGGGTGGCGAGCCGTCGCGTCTTCGCCAGGGCCTCCCGGTCGAGGTCGGCGAAGACCATCTCCTCGCCCTGTCCGGCGCGGGCCACATCGTTCCCGTCCGGTCCGCAGACGCAGGAAAGCCCGAAATACTCGAACTCGCCCTCGCGCCCGGAGTAATTGGCATAGGCCAGGAAGACCGTGTTCTCCTCGGCCCGGGCCGGCACCAGCCGGGTCGCAACGGTCTCGTAGGGCGCCATGTTGGCGGTCGGGGCGAGGATCGCCTCCGCCCCGGCCAGTGCCAGTGCGCGGGCCACCTCTGGAAACTCGATATCGTAGCAGATCGCCAGGCCGAGCTTCCAGCCGCCGAGCTCCACGGGCGCGACGATCTCGGGGCCGGCGGTGAACTGCTTCCTGTCGACCGCACCGTAGAGATGCGTCTTGGCATAGCTCGCCCGGAGCGTACCGTTGCGGTCCATCAGATTCACGGTGTTCAGGACCCGACCCCCGGAAAGGCGTGGAAAGCCCGCCAGGACCGCAAGACCGTGCCTGCGGGCGATGGCGCCCACGGCGGCGGTCACCGGCCCGTTCTCGGGATCGGCGGCGGCGCGAACGGCCTCGGCGCCGATATTATAGCCGGTCAGCGCCATCTCCGGCACCATCAGCAGGTCGGCACCACCTGCCGCGGCGCGTCCGGCAGCCGCATTCAGACGCGCGAGACCCGCGGGACTCCCACCGGCCACGGGCCGCCACTGGTCAACGGCTATGCGCATCGACACCTCCTCATGCTGCCGGCCTCGGCGTTCGGGCACCGGTGTATGATGGCTGGAGAGCATCCGGCCGCCTGAACCCGCCGGTCGGCGACAGACGCCGAACCACCTCGGGGCGGATACCGCAGGAGGCGAGGATCACGCGATGCGCCTCGGATTCGGCGACGAATGCCGCGACCGTCTATCGGACTTCGCGGCCGGTCGACGCCGCGATCGCATCGATGGCGCTGCGCCGGTCGGATCGCGGCGCCCGGAACACGTCCTGCAATACGCTGCCATCGGCCCGGATGCCATGGGTCGCACTGGAGGGAACACCTTGCGGCACGGACGCATTGCTTCTCGCCATCGATTGGTCGTCTCTCGCCCCGGTCGACGTCCCGTGCCGCAGAGGCCGCCGCCAAGGTTAGCATCGCCTGAAAGCTCCGGCAAATGCGTTTCCCGCTCTGCGGCCGAGGGTCCTCCCTATTCCGCCGCCTGCCGCATGGCGGCCGGAATCGGCGCCGACTCCGCCCGCGCCGGCTTCTCGAGCGGCCCCAGTTCGTTCAGGTAGCCATGATCGAACCGCTCACGGTCGTAGACGGTGAAGTCCACCTTGCAGTCCCGGAAGCTCTTCAGCGGCTGCCCGAGCCCGAGCAAGCCCCGCTCGCGCTGGCGCCTGACCAGCCCGAGGTCGATCTCGATGGGCATGAGGGCCTCGTGCGTGCCGGCCTGATGCAGCACCCGGCCGCTCGGGTCGACGATCACGGACTGGCCGTTGCCGCCCACCCCGAGCCCGTTGATGTGGAACACGTAGCTCTGGAACATCGCGCCCGTGGCCTGGGCGATCGAGAGATCGGCGTAGCGGTCCATGAAATGGGCCAGCACCGGGTTGAGGATCACCTCCGCGCCCTTCGCGGTCAGGGTGCGCGCGATCTCCGGGAACCAGATGTCGTAGCAGATGGCGAGGCCGAAGCGCCCGACACCGGGCACGTCGAAGACGCAGAACTCCTCGCCCGGGGTCGTGCCGACCTCATAGGGCGCGAAGGGGAACATCTTGCTGTAGCGTGCGACCTCCTCGCCGTCCGGGCCGAAGACCGGGGTGGTGTTGTAGATCCGGCCGTCCCGCTTCTCGAACACCGAGCCGGCTACCAGCCAGATCTTGTGCCGGCGGGCCATCTCCTGAAAGTCGGTCTCCATCTCGCCCCCGGCGGGCTGTGCCGAATGCAGCGCCGGCCCATGGGCGGCCAGCTCGCTCAACACCACCATCTGGGTCCAGGGATAGAGATGCATCAGCACGTCCAGCCGCGCGCGGATGTGTTCGATGTTGTTGTTCATGCCGAGGTACATCTGGATCCCGGCGATAGCGAAGTGGGTCATGGCTTCCTCTCAATGCGCCGGGCCGACCCGGCACCGATCTGCATAGCTATGTACGTCCCGGACTCCGGCCGGCAACGTCTCCCCTCGGGCTTTCCCTTCGACGAGCCGGGCCGCGTCGCGCCCGGGCCTGCCTCCCGACACTGACCTGGCCTCGTGCAACCTCGGGCCCAGGTCGCGGTTGCGAGCGCGCGACCACCCGGCGCCGCCATGCGGCCCGGCGCGCAGGCAGTCGCGCGAAACCCTGGCGTCATCCCTGCGGCCGACCCGATGGGAATTGTCGCAAGCCATTCCGAACTCCGCCGCGCGTGTCGATCATCATGGTCCATAATGCACACGATCTGATGTCAGGGGATCGTTTGTCAATGCGTCACGAAGCACAGCGGCGGACCCGATGCGAATCGGCCACGAAACCACCATCTCACGCATCGCTTCCAGGGATCTTCGGCCCCGTGGCGCCTTGTTGCACGCTGTCGGCACGGCTCGAGGGCCTGGGTTCACACTCTGGTTTCCAGGGGCACCATGGCCCATGATGGCCGACCCGTGTCGCCGCGGCGGCTCGGCCGGCGCGGGACTTGGCGCTTGACGCGGCGAGACGCCCGGCGCGATGCTTGCGGCGGCGGGGCCGGGCATCGCATGCCGTGGCCACCCCCAACGACGGGAAGCAAGTGCAGTGGGAGGGATCATGGGCACAGACCGGCCGAAACTCAGGAACCTGAGCGAAATCTACCGCTATCTCAGGCGCAACGAAACGCCGATCTACGTCATCACCCCCACTCCATTCAGTCTGCTGGGCCTCGATCAGTGGGTCGGGGCGCTCGAGTACATCAACTACTTCGATATCTTCGAGGGGGCACATCCGCGCTGCTTCGTTCCGCGCACCAGCCAGGCGCCGGAGTTCAAGTCCATGGAGGATGTGGCGAACTATCTCGTCGATCACCCCGACTTCCGCGCCCAGGTGAAAGCCAAGCCGAGGGGCAAGGCGCTCTTCGTGATGTTCGACGACGAGACCGAGCAGCTCTGCGAGGAGGTCGGCATCGACATCGCCCTGCCATCATATGACCTGCGCAACCGGCTCGACTCGAAGATCGAGACCACGCGGCTCGGCAACGAGGCCGGCGTGGCCTCGGCCCCGAACACCATGGGCCGGGCGGAGAGCTATGCCGAACTGACCGAGCTTGCCGAGAGCGCCGGGCTCGGCTCGGACCTCGTCGTGCAGACGCCCTACGGGGATTCCGGGCGCACCACCTTCTTCGTGAAGTCGGAAGCCGACTGGGACCGCTACGCGCCGAAGATGCGCGGCGAAGAGCTCAAGGTGATGAAGCGCATCAACCACCTGCCGGGCACCATCGAGGGCTGCGCCACCCGGCACGGAACGCTGGTCGGGCCGGTGATGACCGACATCACCGGCTTCGAGGAGATCACCCCCTACAAGGGCGGCTGGTGCGGCAACGACATGGCGCCGGACATCCTGCCCGAAGGGGTTCCGGACAAGGTGCGAGAGATGGCGCGGAAGTTCGGCGACCGGCTCTACGGCGAGGGCTACAAGGGCGTCTTCTGCCTCGACTTCCTGCTCGATACCGACACGAACGAGGTCTACCTGGGCGAGCTCAACCCGCGAATCAGCGGCGCCTCGCCCCCGACGAACCTCATCACCACCACCTATGGCGGCTGTCCGCTCTTCCTGTTCCACCTGCTCGAATATCTCGATGTGGACTGGGAGCTCGACCTCGCGGCGATTCAGGAGCGCTGGACCCACTACGACAACTGGACCCAGCTCGTCCTGAAGCAGACCGAGGACAAGGTCGAGCTGATCACCAAGGCGCCGCAATCGGGCATCTGGAAGCTCGGCCCCGACGGGGTGCAGTTCCAGCGCCCGGCGCTCAACGTCACCAGCATCGGCGACGAGAGCGAGGCCTTCTACCTGCGGGTCTACGGCGTGGGCGAGTACTGCTACCATGGCGCCGATCTGGGCATCCTGATGACCCGCGGCCGGATGCAGACCGCGGACCGTGAGCTTCTCGAGCGCGCGAAGCTCTGGAACGCCGGGATCAAGGCGCAGTTCTCCAGCGTGCCGCCGGCGCCGCAGGTCCATATGGTGCCGCCGCCGGACTTCTCCTCCGGCAAGTGGTACTAGCCGCGCGCCATGCCTTGATGCGGTTCACGGCGCATCTGCTGCCGTGAACCGTTTGCCTGCGGCGGGGATCCCCTGCCGGATCCTCGCTATTTCAGGCCGGTACGGAAGGGCGTCTCGGCCTCGGGGGTCTCGAAGGGGTCGAGCTCGTTCTGCAGCCAGAAGTAGCGAAATCCATGGGAGCGCAGCCAGCGTTCCAGGCGGTCGAGGCTGCCCCATTCGCGCACGGCGCCGCGGGTGCTTTCCACCCGGGCCCATTGGCCATCCACCTGCAGCAGCACCGACCAGGTGAAGGGGCGGCGCGCCTGGTCGCCGAACCCGCCCCCGAGGTGCTGGCGTTCGGTCCGCACGATCACCGGATAGGCGGTGATGCGATAGCCCGCCACGAGCTCGGGGATTTCTGCCTGGGTAACCGCAAGGGTCGCGACGATCCTTGGTTGCATCTGGCCTCCCTGCTTCCACTTGACAGTTTGCGGATACGTCGAACCGAATCAACGGCCGTATCGCTCGACCGGCCGGAATATGCCCGGACTCCGGTCCCAGGCATCGCCCGGGACCGCGCTATCGCCCGGCGGCGGCGACGGTTTTCGGTGCGCGCACCCCGGTCCGAGCGGCGGGACCGAGGCGGGGGCATTTACGATTTCCTTTGCCGTTCAAGTGTGCAAGATGGCCTCAGGGACCGCATGCAATCAAATCGAACAAACATGCAAGCATATCTAACAATAGGGAGAACGCAGATGGCGATACGTCACTTGGCATTCGCGGCGGCCGCGGTCATTGCCTTCGGCACCGCAGCCACCGCGCAGGAAAAGCTTCGCCTCGGCACGGAGGGCGCCTATCCTCCGTTCAACTTCATCGACTCCTCCGGAACGGTCACCGGGTTCGACGTCGAGATCGGCCTGGCGCTCTGTGCGCAGATGGGCGTCGAATGCGAGGTCGTCGCCCAGGACTGGGACGGGATCATCCCCGGGCTGCTCGCCAAGAAATACGACCTAATCATCGCCTCGATGTTCATCACCGAGGAGCGGAAGAGCCAGGTCGCCTTCACCGACCCCTATTACACGGCCGCCATGGCCCATGTGGCGCCCAAGGAATCCGGCATCACGGAGTTCACCGACGAGGCGATGTCGGGCCTGGTGATCGGCGCCCAGTCGGGCACCACCCAGGCCAACTTCGTCGAGGTGGCCTATCCCAGCGCCGACATCCGGCTCTATCCGACCCAGGACGAGGTCAATCTCGACCTTGCCAGCGGTCGGCTCGACCTTCAGGTCGGCGACATGCTGCCGCTGCTCGACTGGCTCAACAACACCGACGACGGCACCTGCTGCGAGATCATCGGCGAGCCGATCACCGATGCGCAGTACGTGGGCGACGGGGTCGGGATCGCCGTTCGCCAGGAAGACAACGAACTGCGGGAGAAACTGAACGCCGCCCTCGAGGCGATCCGCGCGGATGGAACCTACAAGACCATCAACGACAAGTACTTCCCGATCGACGTCTTCACCATGAAGGCCTCGAGCTGACGATCGCGGGAGCCGGTGCGGCGGCCTGAGATCGCCGCGCCGCAACGGGCGGGGGAGATCGGCACTTGCTAGAAGTGTTCTCATTCGGCGAGGCCGGCTGGGGCGACCAGCTCCTGCAAGGCCTTCTCGTCACCATCCAGCTGGCGCTGACGGCGCTGCCGGTCGGGCTCGTGCTCGGCTTCGCGGCCGCCGGAGCCTCGCTGTCGCCTTACCGATGGCTGCGGGCGATCGGCACCGGCTATACCACCATCATGCGCGGGCTGCCGGAGCTGCTCACGCTCTTCGTGGTCTACAACGGCCTCGGGCTCCTGCTGAACTCCATCGTGAGCTCGTGGAACCCCGACGCGCGGGTCGAGCTCAGTTCCTTCGTGGCCGGCGTCATCGCCCTCGGCCTCGTCTTCGGTGCCTTCGCCGGTGAGGTGCTGCGCGGCGCCTTCCAGTCGCTCAACAAGGGGCAGATGGAGGCGGGCAAGGCGGTCGGCATGCGGCCGACCCAGGTCTTCTTCCGCATCATGCTGCCCCAGGTCTGGCGCTTCGCCCTGCCCGGGCTCGGCAATCTCTGGATCAACCTGCTCAAGGATACCGCGCTCGTCTCCGTCATCGCCCTCGATGACCTGATGCGCATGACCCAGGTGGCGGTGCGCTCCACCAAGCAGCCCTTCACCTTCTTCCTCGCCGCCTGCCTGATCTACTGGGCGCTCTGCGTGATCTCCGAGATCGTGCTGGCGCGGCTCGAGAAGCGGGCGAACCGCGGCGTAAGGAGGGCCTGAGATGGACGTCTTCGGTGTACTCGCCCAGTTCTGGCCGGACCTCCTTTCGGGCGTCGGCATCACCATCAAGCTCGCCGGCCTCGGCGCCATCATCGCCGGAGTCCTTGCGCCGCTGCTGGCGCTGGTGCGCGTGAACGGCGGGCCGGCGGCGCAGGTTCCGCTGCGCTTCTATATCTCGTTCATGCGCGGGACGCCGCTGCTCGCGCAGATGTTCCTGATCTACTACGGCTCCGGTCAGTTCCGGCCGTTCCTGCAGGACATCGGGCTCTGGAACTTCTTCCGCGAGCCGTTCAACTGCGCGCTGCTCGCCTTCGTGATGAATTCCACCGCCTATCAGACCGAAATCCTGCGCGGCGGTATCATGGGCGTGCCCCATGGCGAGATCGAGGCGGGCAAGGCGGTGGGCATGAGCTACATCATGAGCCTGCGGCGCATCGTCTTTCCGCACGCCTATCGCATCGCCTGGCCGGCGCTCGGCAACGAGATCATCCTCTTGGTCAAGGCGAGCGCGCTGGCGAGCGTGGTGACGGTATTCGATCTGATGGGCCAGACGCGGGCGATCTTCCAGAAGACCTTCGACTTCTCCGTCTATATCTGGGCCGCGGTACTCTATCTCTGTCTCACCGCCGCCTTCGTCTGGATCT
Organism: Amaricoccus sp.; assembly: GCF_036846665.1. Lineage (NCBI taxonomy): Bacteria > Pseudomonadati > Pseudomonadota > Alphaproteobacteria > Rhodobacterales > Paracoccaceae > Amaricoccus > Amaricoccus sp. The sequence goes on from NZ_DAIUBO010000060.1 coordinate 17,701, forward strand.
GGCGCCGCTTGGAGCATCGCCTGAGCCCGCATATCCACGGAAAACGGCCTTCGCTTCTCGGAGCGATGACGAAAAGGGAGACCGCTTGATGGCCGAGGCAGTGGTTCTGAAGGCCGAGGACATCTGCAAGTCCTTCGGCTCGCTCGAGGTGCTCAAAGGCATCACGCTGGAGGCACGCAATCACGACGTGATCTCGATCCTCGGCTCGTCGGGGTCGGGCAAGTCGACCTTCCTGCGCTGCCTCAACATGCTCGATCCGCCGACCTCGGGCAAGGTCTCGGTGCACGGCGAGGAAATCGTCGTCAAGAACGGCCATCCGACCGACATGCGCCAGGTGGAGCGCGCGCGCCAGCGGCTCGGCATGGTCTTCCAGCAGTTCAATCTCTGGACCCATCGCACCGCGATCGAGAACGTCATGGAGGGGCCGATCCACGTGCTCAAGCAGCCGAAGGCGGAGGTCAAGGAGCGTGCCGAGGCGCTGCTGGTGCGCGTGGGCCTCGCCGAGCGGATGAACATGTATCCCTCGCAGCTCTCCGGCGGCCAGCAGCAGCGGGTGGCCATCGCCAGGGCGCTCTGCATGGAGCCCGACGCGATCCTCTTCGACGAGCCGACCTCGGCGCTCGACCCCGAGCTGGTCGGCGAGGTGCTACGGGTCATGCAGTCGCTCGCCGCCGAGGGCCGGACCATGATCGTGGTCACCCACGAGATGAGCTTCGCCCGGGACGTCTCCACCGAGGTCGTCTTCATGCACAAGGGCAAGATCGCCGAGCAGGGTCCGCCCAAGGAGATGTTTGGCTCCCCCAGGACCGAGGTCTTCCAGAAGTTCATCGCCGACGTCCGCTGATCCGGCGCCACGGCCGGATCGGTCAATCCTGGAAAGCCCATGCCTGCGCCGACCATAGCCATCGATCTCGAGGCGATCGCGGAGAACACCCGTGCGATCGTCAGCCGCTGCGCCGCCCGGGGTGTTGCGGTCTACGGCGTCACCAAGGCGACCGGCGGCCTGCCGATGGTGGGCCGCGCGATGCTGCGCGGCGGCGCCACGGGGCTCGGCGAATCGCGCATCGACAACGTGCGCAGGTTGCGCCGCGGCGGCCTGACATGCCCGATCATGATGCTGCGCATCCCGTCGATCACGGAGGCGCCGGATGTGGTGCGGCTCTGCGACGCCAGCCTGAACTCGGAGCGCGCGGTGCTCGAGGCGCTCGACACCGCCGCGGTGCAGCAGGCCCGGGTGCACGACGTGATCGTGATGCTGGAGATGGGCGACCGGCGCGAGGGCGTGTCGGCGGAGGAGCTGATGCC
>NZ_DAIUBO010000061.1:0-18942 GCF_036846665.1 Amaricoccus sp.
GATCACGCCGGCGTCGGCGACGAGGCCGGGGCCGGGCTCGGCCATGACCGACACCTCGGTGCCGAAGCGCGCGCGCACCATCCGCATCACCTCGGCGGCATAGGCGCGGGTCTCGGGCAGCGGATCGCCGTAGAAGGCCGGGAAGCCGCCGCCGATGTTGAGGACCCGCAGGGCATGGCCGGCGTCGCGGGCCTCTTCCCAGAGGGCGAGCGCGCCATCGAGCGCGCCGGCCCACATCGCCGGCTCGCGCATCTGGCTGCCGGCGTGGAAGGAGATGCCGGCGACGTCGAGCCCGACCGCCCGGCCGAGGTCCATCAGCCGCAGCGCCTCGCGGTGCGAGCAGCCGAACTTGCGGGTGAGCGGCCAGTCCGCCTCGCTCGCGGTGACCAGCATGCGCAGGATGACGCGCGCGCCGGGCGCGTTTTCGGCGATCTTGTAGATCTCCTCCTCGGCATCCGCCGCGAACTGCCGCACGCCCACGGAATGGGCATGGGCTATGTCCGCCGCGCGCTTGATCGTGTTGCCGAAGGCGATGTGCTCCGGCGCGACGCCGAGCGAGAGGCAGAGGTCGATCTCGCCGCGCGAGGCCGCATCGAAATGCGCGCCTTCCGCCAGGAGGGCGCCGATCACCTCGGGCGCGGGATTGGCCTTGACCGCGTAGTGGATCGAGGCATCGCCCAGGCCGCCCGCCAGCGCGCGGTACTTTCCGCGCAGCATGTCGAGGTCGAAGATCATCGTCGGGCGATCGAAGTCGCGCGAGCGGATGAAGGCATCCTGGCGTGCCGAGACGGCCGAATCCTGGGGGTGGGCGTCGAACAGGGCAACGCTGCCCGTGAGGGCGGACACATGTCGCATGCGCATCTCCATCAGTCCCGGGGGATAGGTCCCGGAGTTCCCAAAAGAGACGTTACCGTCGCTGCGTGAGCCGCCCGTGACAGGGACTTACAGAGGCGCGTGCGTTGGCGTCAGATGACGGCATATGAAGGCAGTTTCCGTCACAATCAAGACAAATCTCGATGATGCCGGAGTTTTTTGCTGCGGTGCGGGATGAGCGTGGCAAACAGATGACGAACGGTTATCAAAGTGTTAACGCGCGCCCTTGACGGACAGCCCTTTCCCGCGCGGCGAATCCGTCCGCCGCGCGGAGGGGGTGGACCCGCGTCAGCCGCCGCTGCCGCTCCCGTGTCCATGCCCCTGGCCTCCGTCCTGGCCGCGCATCAGATCGACCGGGATCGTCACGGGAATCTCACCGGCAGTTTCGAAGACCAGCACCATGTCGACGGCGGATCCCGCCGCCATTTCGCCGGTCAGGCCGAGAAACATCACATGCAGGCCGCCGCGCTCGAGCAGCACGGTCTCGCCCGCCGGGATCGGGATTCCGCCCTCGACCTGCCGCATCTGGGCGACGCCGTCCTTCATCTGATGCGTGTGCAATTCCACGCGCTCGGCAATGTCGCTGCGCGCTTCGATCAGCCGGTCGTCGCTGTCGGTCGTGTTGGTGATCGCCATGAAGGCGGCCCCGGTCCGGGCATTGGCGCCGGCGGCCCTGGCATAGCCGTCCTCGATGACGATGCCGTTCGCCACGGCGAGCACCTCGGCGGAGCCTGCGGCCGGAGCGCTGAGAGCGGCGGCGGCCAGTGCCGCGAGAATCATGTGTCGCATGTCGGATTCCGTCTGCTGATGTGCATTCCGTTCTGAATCGGGCGATCAGGCGGTGACGGGCGGTCCCCGGATCCCGCCCGAGCGACCGGGAGGGGACATGACCGGGCGCGTGTCCCGAGGCGCCGGGGGCAGCAGGAAAGCGAGCGCACGGGCGGGACGATCCGGGCGCGGCGGCTCGGCGGCCAGTACCGGGGCGAGGCAATCCGGGCAGGGATGCCGCGCGGTCGCGGGCGGCGCATCGGGAGCAGAATGGGCGCAGATCTCGACGCGGATGCCGTCGGTGCGCGGTATCGCATACGACTCGAGCGCGAAGCCGGTCAGGGCCAGCAGCTCGACGAGGACGCAGGTCAGGAAGTCGCGGGCGAGGCCTCTCATCCGGCCTCGATATCCCTCGCGCCGGCCCGGCGCAACGGCCGGGGGGGTCGGGGAAGGCCGGCTCAGCCCGCCGACTGCGCCTTGGCGATCTCGCGCTTCATCCGAAGCGCCTTGGGCGACAGGTCGGCATCCGCCGCCTTGGCGAGGAAGCCGTCGAGCCCGCCGCGATGGTCGACGGTGCGCAGCGCCGCCGCCGAGATGCGGAAGCTCTCGGCGCGGCCCAGGGTCTCGCTGGCCAGGGTCACCTCGTTGAGGTTCGGCAGGAAGCGGCGCCGGGTCTTGTTGTTGGCGTGGCTCACGTTGTTGCCGGTCATCGGCGCCTTGCCGGTCAGTTCGCAGCGGCGGGACATTGGTCTCGGTCCTCGTTTCGGTCGCAGGAGGGACGGGCGGCCGGGCCGGGCGTCCTGAATATCGAAGCGGCCTGATAGCCAAGCCCCCCCTGCCCGTCAAGGGCGAAGCGGCGCGAAGGCGTCGAGCAATTGCTCGGCCGCGAGATCGGGCGGCAGCCGCCCGGCCGCGACCGATGCCGCGAGCTCGCGGCGCAGGCGCCGTGCCGCGGGGTCGGCGTCGAGGCGGGCGATGAGGCCCGCTTCGACCGCCCGCTCGAACCAGGCCTCCATCTGGACGCGTCGCCGCTCGGCCCAGGCGCCGCTCGCCTGCCGCGCCTGGACCAGCGTCTCGATGGCCTGCCAGGCTTCGCGAAGCCCGTCGCCGGTGCGGGCCGAGACGCAGAGCGCCACGGGATAGCCTTCCGGATCGCCGGCGGGCGGGCGCATGAGGCGCAGCGCGCCCGCATATTCCGCCCGCGTGCGCATGGCGTCCTCGACGAGCGAGCCGTCGGCCTTGTTGACGAGAAGCAGGTCGGCCATCTCCATGATGCCGCGCTTGACGCCCTGCAGCTCGTCGCCTCCCGCCGGGGCGAGCATCAGGACGAAGATGTCGGTCAGTTCGGCGACCATGGTCTCGGACTGGCCGACCCCGACCGTCTCCACCAGCACCAGATCCGCGCCCCAGGCCTCGACCAGGCGGATGGTCTCGCGGGTGCGGCGGCCGACGCCGCCGAGCGCGGCCTGGCTCGGCGAGGGGCGGATGAAGGCGTTCGGCGACCGCGCCAGCCTTTCCATCCGGGTCTTGTCGCCGAGGATCGAGCCGCCCGAGCGCGACGACGAGGGGTCGACGGCGAGAACCGCGATGCGGCGCCCCGCCTCGGCCAGCATGAGCCCGAGCCGCTCGATCAGGCTCGATTTTCCCACCCCCGGCGTCCCGGTCATGCCGAGGCGGAGTGCGGGCGGGTCGCGCGGCTCGAGCCCGGCGAGAAGCTCCCGGGCCGCGCGGCGGTGGTCGGGGCGCGTCGATTCGACGAGCGTGATCGCGCGGGCGAGCGCCCGGCGATCGCCCGACGCGAGCCGTTCCGCCAGTCCGGCCGCCCGATCCATCCGGTCTCCATCACGCAAGCTTCACCGGGGCCCGAAGGTTTCACCCTTGGCCTTGGCCAGCCTCTTTGGCATATCCGGCCGGGCCTGTCTCCCGACAACCGACTTCCGGAGTTCCCGAATGTTCTGCCCGAAATGGTCCCGTGCATTGACCGGCCCGGCCCTGGCGGTCGCCGCGGCGCTGGCGCCGCTCGGCGCCGCGGCGGAGGAAGCGACCTTCGACTTCTATATCGCCGGCATCCGGGCCGGCGAGATGACGCTCGACATCGAGACCCGCGACGGCGATTACGCGGCCGCGAGCCGCATCGATGCGGCCGGCGTGCTGGGCCTGTTGGTCAGCTTCTACTACGACGGAACGGCCGAGGGGCGGCTCGGCGGCGACGGCAAGGTGGTGCCGCGGCGTTTCGTGGCGAACTCGAAATCGCCGCGTGCCGAGCGCCATACCGAGATCGACTGGAAGGACGGGACGCCGAGCCGGGTTTCCGTGGAGCCGCCGCGCAAATCCGCGCCCGATCCCGCCTATCAGGGCGGCACGCTCGATCCGATCTCGGCCGGGGTGGCGATCCTGCGCGACGCGGCGCCCGAGGCGGTCTGCGACACTTCCGTCGATGTCTTCGACGGCTCGCGGCGTTCCCGCCTGACCCTCGCCAGGCCGGTTGCCGAGGGCGACGCGCTGGTCTGTGCCGGCACCTATTCCCGGCTCGAAGGCGAGGCGCATTCCCTCTCGAGTGGGAGCGAACACGGTTTCGAGATCGTCTTCCGCCGCAATGCGGCGGGCGTGGCGCAGCTCGAGCGCATCGAGACCAAGACGGATTTCGGCCTGGCGGTGGTCGAGCGCCGGGGCTGACGCCGCCCCGATGCTGGACCTGCCCATCGAGCCGATCCTGCCGCAGCTGGTCGCGGCGCTGGGGCGCGAGGGCAGGGCGGTGCTCCAGGCGCCGCCCGGGGCCGGCAAGACCACCCGGGTGCCGCTCGCCCTGCTCGCGGCGGGGATCGTTCCCGGCCGGATCGTCATGCTGGAGCCGCGTCGCATCGCCGCGCGCGCGGCCGCCGAGCGCCTCGCCGCGGGGCTCGGCGAAGCGGTCGGCGGGCGCGTGGGCTATCGGATCCGCGGCGAGTCCCGTCCCGGCACCGCCATCGAGGTCGTGACCGAGGGCATCCTCACACGGATGCTCCAGGCCGCGCCGGACCTGCCGGGGATCGGCTGCCTGATCTTCGACGAGTTTCACGAGCGCGGCCTCCACGCCGACCTCGGGCTGGCGCTGGCGCTGGAGGCGAGGGCGGCGCTTCGCCCGGACCTCCTCCTTCTGGTCATGTCCGCGACCCTCGACGCGGGCCCCGTCGCGGCGCTCATGGGCGATGCGCCCGTCCTGACCGCCGAGGGCCGCGCCCATGCCGTCGAGACGCGATGGCTCGATCGGCCATGGCGCGCGGCCGGGGGCGATGTCCGCTTCGAGACGGCGGTTGCGGATCTGACGCTCGCGGCGCTGGCCGGGAGCGAGGGTGGCGTGCTGGTGTTCCTGCCCGGACAGGCCGAGATCGCGCGGACCGCGGCGCGTCTCGCACCGAGGCTCGGGCTGGGCGTGGTGCTGCAGCCGCTCCATGGCGGCCTGGGCTTCGCCGAGCAGCGCACCGCGCTCGAGCCGATCGCCAGGGGCCGCAAGCTGGTCCTGGCCACCGCGATCGCGGAGACCTCGCTCACGATCCCGGACATCCGCGTGGTGGTCGATAGCGGGCGCGCCCGGCGGGCGAGGTTCGATCCCGGATCCGGCATGAGCCGGCTGGTGACCGAGCGCGTGACCCGGGCCGAAGCCGAGCAGCGCCGCGGCCGCGCCGGGCGCGTGGCGCCGGGATGGTGCTTCCGCCTCTGGACGCGCGGCGAGGAGGGGGCGCTCGAAGGGCAGCCGCCGCCGGAGATCGCCGGCACCGACCTTACCGGACTTGCGCTGGAGCTCGCGGTCTGGGGGGTGGCCGAGCCCGGGGAGATGGCCTTCCTGACGGCTCCGCCGGCGCCCGCCTTGGCCGAGGCGCGGGCGCTCCTGCGCGAACTCGGCGCGCTCGACGCCTCCGGCCGGATCACCGGTCACGGCCGCGAACTCGCCGGCCTGCCGGTGCATCCGCGCCTGGGGCACATGCTGGTGAAATCGGCGGAGCGCGGGGCCGGTGCCATGGCCGCCGATCTCGCCGCCCTGCTTGAGGCGCGCGATCCGTTCCGCCGTGCCGGCGGCGGCCTGCCGGTCGATCTGGCGCCGCGCCTCGGCGCGCTGCGTGATCCGCGCCGGGCCGAGGCCGAGAAGGGTCTCATGGCCGACAAGGGGGCGCTCGCCGGAATCCGAGCCGAGGCCCGGCGTCTCGCGGCGCTGGTCCCGCGGATGCGCGGCGAGGGGCTGACCGCGGGCGCCGCGCTCTCGCTCGCCTATCCCGACCGCATCGGCCAGCGCCGCTCCGGCGCCGCGCCGCGCTACCGTCTCGCCGGGGGCAAGGGCGCGGTCCTGCCCGAGGACGACCCGCTGGCGTCGGCGCCCTTCGTGGTCATGGCCGATCTGGACGGAGACCGACGCGAGGCGCGGGTCCGGCGCGCGCTGCCGGTGGCCGAATCCGACCTCCGGGCGTTGCATTCCGAAAGCCTCAGGCAGGTTGCGATCTGCGAGTGGTCGGTGCGGGAGCGCGCGGTGATCGCGCGGGAGCGGCTGATGCTGGGGGCGCTCGTGCTCGAGGATCGGCCCTGGACCTCGGTGACGTCCGAGGAGGTGGTCGCGGCGATGATCGCCGGCATTCGCGCGCTGGGCCTCGACGCCTTGCCCTGGACCGATGCGGCGCGGCGGTTCGTGGCGAGGGTCTGCTGGCTGCGCGATCGCGGCGCCCCGGACCTGCCGGAATTTTCGCCCCAGGCGCTCGCCGACACGCTGGAGCAATGGCTCGCGGAGGATCTCGCGGGGATCACCCGCGCCGAGGGCCTCGCCGGGCTCGATCTCGTCGCGGCGCTGTGGCGGCGACTCGACCATGCGGATCGCCAGCGCCTCGACCGGCTCGCCCCGGCAAGCTGGTCGGCGCCGACAGGCACCTCGCTCGCCATCGACTATTCCGGCGCCGCACCGGCGGTTTCCGTGCGCCTGCAGGAGCTCTTCGGCCTCGGCAGCCATCCCGCGATCGGCCCCGACCGCGTGCCGCTGGTGGTCGAGCTCCTTTCCCCGGCGGGGCGTCCGGTCCAGACGACCACGGATATTCCGGGCTTCTGGACGAATACCTATGCGGAAGTGCGGCGGGATCTGCGCGGCCGCTATCCGCGCCATCCCTGGCCGGAGAACCCGGCCGAGGCGGCGCCGACGCGTCGGGCGAAGCCCAGGAGCCGGCCGGGCTGAGGGCCGGGCGAAACGGAGATCCTTGCGTGCGTCGGCTCGCGGGTGTTTTACTCGCGCTGCGCGGCCGCAGGAGCCGTCAGAACCGGGGGATTACCATGAACGCACCGTTGCGTGAGCCGACCTTCCGCGAATCCGTTGATATCATGTTCAACCGGGCGGTGAAGTTCATGGACCTTTCGCCTGGTCTGGAGGAGAAGATCCGGGTCTGCAACTCCACCTATACCGTGCGGTTCGGCGTCCGCCTGCGGGGAGAGATCAAGACCTTCACCGGGTATCGAAGCGTGCATTCGGAACATATGGAGCCGGTCAAGGGCGGTATCCGTTTCGCCGCCAACGTGCATCAGGACGAGGTGGAGGCATTGGCCGCGCTGATGACCTTCAAATGCGCGCTCGTCGAGGTTCCCTTCGGGGGCTCGAAGGGCGGTCTGAGGATCGATCCGCGCGAGTGGGAAGAACATGAGATGGAGCTCATCACCCGCCGCTTCGCCTATGAGCTGGCCAAGCGCGACCTGATCCATCCCTCGCAGAACGTGCCCGCGCCGGACATGGGCACCGGCGAGCGCGAGATGGCCTGGATCGTCGACCAGTACCGCCGCATGAACACGACCGACATCAATGCCGCCGCCTGCGTCACCGGAAAGCCCCTGAATGCCGGAGGGATCGCCGGCCGGGTCGAGGCGACGGGCCGGGGCGTGCAATATTCGCTTCGCGAGTTCTTCCGCCATCCCGACGACATGAAGGTCGCCGGCTTCGACGGCACGCTCGAGGGCAAGCGGGTGATCGTCCAGGGCCTGGGCAACGTTGGCTACCACGCAGCGAAGTTCCTCTCCGAGGAGGACGGCTGCCGCATCGTCGGCGTGATCGAGCGGGACGGCGCGATCATCAACGACAAGGGGATCCCGATCGAGTTCCTCAAGACGCACATCGGCGCCACGGGCGGGGTCAAGGGCTTCCCGCGCGGGACCTATGTGGAGGACGGACACAAGGTTCTCGAAGCGGATTGCGACATCCTGGTTCCCGCGGCGCTCGAATCGGTGATCAACCTGGGCAATGCGGAGCGCATCAAGGCGCCGCTGATCGTGGAGGCCGCCAACGGCCCGGTCACGGCCGGCGCCGACGAGATCCTGCGGGCGCGCGGCAAGGTCATCATGCCGGATCTCTACGTGAACGCCGGCGGCGTGACCGTCAGCTATTTCGAATGGGTGAAGAACCTGAGCCACATCCGGTTCGGGCGGATGCAGCGCCGGCAGGAAGAAGCCCAGAACGCGTTGATCGTGAACGAGATCGAACGGATCCTGCGGGATTCGGGCGCGACCATGGGCATCTCCGATGCCTTCAAGTCGGAATACGTCCGGGGTGCGGGGGAACTGGAACTCGTGCGGTCGGGGCTCGACGACACGATGCGCACCGCCTACCAGTCCATGCGCGAGGTCTGGCACGGCCGCAAGGACGTGGAGGATCTGCGGATCGCGGCCTATATCGTTTCGATCGGTCGCGTGGCGGCGAGCTATCGCTCGAAGGGCCTCTAGCAGAGGTCTTCTCCGCCCGTTCCGGCCTGGCGAGGCGCCCGGGCCGGAACGATTGCGGACATCCATCCGCCAAGCCCCCGCAACGAATTCCGCGGCGATCGGCGGAAGATCGCCAGTGTCGAGAGGGGATGGCCGTCCGAATGCGGGCCATAGGGGCGTGTAGCGATCGAGCGCGATACGTTGTCCGGAATTCCTGAGGGCCTTCGGGAATGCTTTCGACGGCGAAAGGAAATACGTCGCCGGCCATTCGTGGGTACTACCTCGCGTTACGCCCGATCAGTTGCGTTGCATAGACGAGCTCGAACGCGGGCCTTTTTGCAGGTCTGAGATTAGTATTCTTGCATGTCTGGGATTCTCGCATCCCTGGGCTGGGTATTTCGGCGTCCGGAGAATACTTCGGGACCCGGAAGAGAATGACGCTGACGCCATGAGCCCCCGTGGCTTGGCGCATACTTGGCAGCAATGCCGATACTGCCTGAGTTTTTCGTATCTAGTGACTACTTGTGATTATGCAGTAGAAAATCATACTATTGGTGCGTCATATTTGCCGCAGATTGCCTTTGCCTTGTCGGAAATCTATGAGTCGCCGGTGCCTCATGGCAATCTCCGCCTGCCAGTTCGGCCTGCGCGGTAGAACTACTTGCAACAGACTGAGTTGGTTTGGTATCCGCCCTTTGTAAGGGGCGGGTTCCGCATCGGCGGGGTGGATTCGGGGATGGGACTTTCCGGGATGGTGGAATCGCGGTCCGTGCTGGACGCGAGTGCGCATGGCGAGACACATCTGCTCGACCAGGGATTGTGCCCCTGTCCCGGCTGCACCTACAGGCGCATGGTCGACTCGGACCCCCATCGGGATCCTTCGGCTTGGGACGCGAATGCGCGCCAGCATGAAGAGGACCATCGGCTTCGACCGATTGATCCTGTCTTCAACGGCAACGGAACGGATTTCGATCTCATCGACAAGACGGCGTCCAAGGCCGTCAACGGCGTGCTTTCGGGCTACAAATGGGCTGGCCGTTCCATCAGCTACAGCAACCCGGACAAGCCGTCGGACTACCCGGCCTACTACGACAATGACGGGGACGGCGACGGCAAGAGCGTCCAGAATGACGGATTCTCCAAGCTGGACCCCAGGCAGAAGATCGCGATGCATTTTGCCTTGGATGCGCAGGACTTCGGTCAAGGGCGCGCCGCGGCGGGCTTTTCCGTCGAGGGCATGACCAATCTCGGGATCACCTACGCGGGCGACGGAAAGGGCAATGGAACGATCCGTCTCGCCAATATGAACGACTACGACGGGGCCTATGCCTTCTACCCGGACTGGAGCGTGTACGGCGGCGATGCCTGGTTCGGACCCAAAGCGAGTGGTTCGACGCCGGGCGGCTGGAACTGGTACGTGTTCCTGCACGAACTGGGTCATTCACTGGGGCTGAAGCACGGCCACGAGGCAGGCGATTTCGGGAAACTGCCCGCGAATCTCGACTCGGCCGAATTTTCGGTGATGACCTATCGCAGCTATATCGGCGACAAACCGGGCTCAGCGGATTTCGAGAAATGGGGCGCGCCCCAGACCTATATGCAGCTGGACATCGCCGGGCTCCAGCACATGTACGGCGCGGATTTCAGCACGAATTCGGGCGACTCGGTCTATTCGTGGAACCCGCTCGACGGAAAGACCCTAGTCAATGGCGAGACGGCGATCTCGCCGGGTGCGAACCGGATCTTCCTGACGATCTGGGACGGCGGCGGAAAGGACGAGTACGACCTCTCGGCCTATGCGACCGATCTCGAGATCGACCTCGCCCCGGGTGCTCATTCGGTGTTCTCCAGCGGGCAGCTGGCGGGGCTCGGCGGCGGGCCGTACGACGGCAAGGCGCGGGGCAATGTGTTCAACGCGCTGCAGTACAAGGGCGACGCCCGGTCGCTGATCGAGGATGCCACCGGTGGAGCGGGGAACGACAGGATCGCGGGAAACGCGGCGCCGAACTGCCTGGCGGGGAACGGCGGCAGGGACACGCTGCTGGGGCTCGAAGGCGACGATCGGCTCGAGGGGGGTGTCGCCCGCGATCTGCTCTATGGAGGCAGCGGCGATGACCTGCTCTTTGGCGGGGCGCATTCCGACCTGCTGGTCGGTGGCGAAGGCCGCGACACCTTCCACTTCACGAGCGCACGGGAATCCCGGCCGGGCAAGACCCGGCACGACAAGATCAAGGCCGGTGACGGCGCCGTGGCCTTCGAGGCGCCGGGCGCGGGGAAGGGCGACCTGATCGACGTGAGCGGGATCGACGTGAACCCTCTCAAGATCGGCGATCAGGGGTTCACCTGGGGCGGCACGACCAAGACCTGGTGGGGGTGCCTCTACGCCAAGGACATCGGCAGCGCGACCTTCATCTTCGGCAACATCGACAGGGATCCGGTCCCGGAGTTCGAGCTCGCCATCGCCGACAATGGCGTGGGCGCAGCCGATTACAGCGCGGCGGATTTCGTCCTCTGAACCGCACGAGACAGCGAGCCGCCTGAACCCGGGCGCCGAGAAAGTCCCCGAAAGGCATCTTGAAAGCACATGCGACGGTGCGGCCCGGACGACGGGACCGGACCCCTGTCCCGGCCGGGTGACGCCCGTCACATCGTTTCGGCCGCGAATCGTCCAGGCTTGTCTCAAGCGACCGAGGGATGCGGGGCGTCCTGCCCACCCGGTTGTCGCCGAGACAGACTGGAAGGACCGGAACAATGGCAAATTTCTACGGCACCAACTACTCCGACACCATCACCCCGACCTATGTCTCGCCGGGCGTCATCAAGAGCCTCTTCTTCCCGAAGCCCGGCAACGGCGCCGACAGGCTCTATGGCTACGGTGGCAACGACTTTCTCAACGGCGGCGGAGGCAACGACTACATCTCCGGCGGGACCGGCAATGATTCGCTCTATGGCGGGACCGGCAACGATTCGCTCTACGGCGGCGACGGGAACGACTATCTCGACGGCGGCTACGGATACGACATCCTCAGCGGCGGAACCGGCATCGATACGGTCAGCTACACCTTCTACAGCGGTGCCGTGAATGCCAGCCTGACGACGGGCATCGTCTCGTTCCCGGGCAACGGAACCGGCGTCGACCGGCTCTATTCGATCGAGAACATCTACACCGGCAGCGGCAACGACCAGGTGATCGGCAGCAGCGCCAACAATGTCATCAGCACCGGCAACGGCAACGATTATGTCAATGCCGGCGCCGGCAATGACACCATCTACGGTGGGGCGGGCAACGATTCGCTCTATGGCGGCGACGGCTCCGACCGCATCTATGGCGGCGACGGCAACGACTACATCCAGGGCGGCTACGGGCTCGACTACATCGACGGCGGCTACGGCGTGGACACGCTGAGCTATACCTACAACAACAGCTCGAACATCAATGCCGACCTCGCCCAGGGCAAGATGGACTTCGACGGCTCCGCCAGCCAGGTCGAGACGATCCTCTCGATCGAGAACCTCTACACCGGCGGCGGCAACGACAAGGTCACCGGGAGCAGCTACGCCAACGTGATCTCCACCGGGGACGGCCATGACGTCATCTACGGCGGCTTCGGAGACGACAGCCTCTACGGCGGCGATGGCAACGACTTCATCGATGGCGGCTACGGCACCGACTACATCAACGGCGGGGACGGCACCGACACCACGAGCTATCTCTTCTACAGCGGCGCCGTGAACGCCAATCTCGCCACCGGCAAGGTGGGCTTCGTCGGGAGCGCGGCGCCGGCCGACACGCTCTATTCGATCGAGAACATCTATACCGGCGGCGGCAACGACTGGATCACCGGCAGCGATGCGGACAATGTCATCAAGTCCGGCCACGGCAACGACGTGGTCAGCGGCGGTGCCGGCAACGACCGGATCGAGGGCCGCTCCGGCAACGATCGTCTCTATGGCGGCGACGGCAACGACCGACTCTACGGCGGCGCGGACAATGACCTGCTCTATGGCGGGAACGGCAACGACACGCTCAAGGGCGGTTCGGGCCACGACTGGCTGAAGGGCGACCAGGATGCGGACCGGCTGTTCGGCGGCTCCGGGAACGACTATTTCGTCTTCGGCGACGCCAGCGAATCCTCGCCGTTCTCCCGGGACACGATCTACGACTTCGAGGGTGCGGGCCAGCCGGGTGGCGACCTGATCCACGTCCGTGGCATCGATGCCAACGTGCATCTCAACGGCGACCAGGAGTTCCAGTTCAGCAACGGCCCGGGCGGCGCGGGCACGCTCTGGGCGGTCGATGCGGGCGCCGATACGGTGATCTACGGCAACACCGACAACGACGCGGCGATCGAGTTCGAGCTGCGCATCGTCGACGGCAATGTCACGGCGAGCGACTATCACGCGGGCGACTTCGTGCTCTGACCGCACGGGCGTTCCGAGACCCGGCCCGCGGCATCCCGGATGCCGCGGGTTCTTCGCGTGTCAGCCGCCCCTCCGGATCTCGTAGGCGTAGGCCGGATGGGCGAGCTCGGTCCGGTCGACGAGGTCGTGGCCCTGTTCGGCACAGAAATGCGGGATGTCCACCAGCGCGGCGGGGTCGTCGGCGAGCACGCGAAGCACTTGGCCGGGGGCGAGCGCCATCAGGCGCTTGCGCGCCTTGAGCACCGGCAGCGGGCAGAGCAGCCCGCGGGCGTCGAGTTCGGCATCCCAGCTCATGGCCTTGGTGCTATGGCCGGGCCGCGGTCCTGTCCACGCCAAAGTGAGGCGGGCCCGCGTGACGCGGCGCGCGGAACAGGCTAGGGACGGTGCCGGGGCAAGGCTGAGGCGCAAATGTTCGGGATCGACCTCTGGGATGCCTCGCTCGTGCCGGCGCTGGTGGTGGCCGGGCTGGGCGGGATCCTGAGCTTTCTCTCGCCCTGCGTGCTGCCGATCGTGCCGCCCTATCTCGCCTATATGGCGGGCGCCTCGATGGAGGACGTGGCCGGCGGCCGGGCGGCGCGGGCGAATATCCTGCGCGCCGCGGTCTTCTTCGTGCTGGGGCTTTCCACCGTCTTCCTGATGCTCGGGATGGCGGCCTCGGCGGTGGGGCGGATCCTGCTGATCTACCAGCGCGAGATGGCGATCGTGGCCGGGCTCGTCATCATGCTCTTCGGGCTGCATTTCCTCGGGCTCCTGCGCATCCCGATCCTCTATCGCGAGGCCCGGTTCGAGGCGCAGAGTTCCGGCGGGGCGATCGGCGCCTATGTGCTCGGCCTCGCCTTCGCCTTCGGCTGGACGCCCTGCATCGGGCCGGTGCTGGGCGCCATCCTGGGCCTCGCGGCGCAGGAGGGTTCGGTGGCGCGCGGCATGGTGCTGATGGGGGCCTATGCTGCCGGGCTCGGGCTGCCCTTCCTGGTGGCGGCGCTCTTCCTCGAACGGGCGATGGAGGTGATGGCCGGGCTTAAGCGCCACATGGGTCTCATCGAGCGGGCGATGGGCGTGCTGCTGCTGGCGGTCGGGCTGATGATGGTCACCGGCGCCTTCAGCGACCTCTCCTATTGGCTGCTGGAGACCTTTCCCGCGCTCGGGCTGATCGGCTGAGGCGGGCCCGGCGTCGGGATGTGCGCGCGCGCACGCGACGGTATGCCGTTGATTATGATGGATAAATCCGTTCCCGTTAACCTTATCGAAACGCTGTGTCGCAGGACGCGCCCCTAGTGTCTTGCCGCGAGAATTCATGCCAGCGAGCCCTGCTGCCGAATCCTGATACGTCCGGTGGCCGAGAATCCCCAGCCCGATCGACCCGTGGCGATCGGGCCGCGCCGGCCCTGCGGGGCGCCGGCGCGCGAGATGGCGAAAGCCTCCCGTTCATGAGTCGTGCCGTGTGGTGTGCCTGATCGAAATCAGGCCGACGCGGCGCTTTTCCCGTGCCGGAAGGCGGTCAATCCGCCGTGGCGCTGAGGCGGTCGAGCACGAAGACCCGGATCGCCGAGGCGAGGCCGCGCTCCGGGCCGCGGGCGGCGTCGATTTCGGCGGCGAGGTCGTTCAGCCCGCGTCCCTCGGCGGCGGCGATGGCGCGGAAGGCGCGCCAGAATTCCGCCTCCAGCGAGACCGAGGTGCGATGCCCGCGCAGGGTCAGGGAATGTTTCTCGGGCCTTCCGCCGCTCACGCTTTCGGATCCGGACGCCGGTGACCCTCGAGGCGGCGGGAGGCCAGCTCGGCCTCGGCCCGCCGGCGCGCGGCCTCCGCGGCGGTCTCGCCGGTGGCGGGCGTCACCGCGCCGGCCTCTTCGCGCGCCTTGTCGCGATCGCGCTGCTTGCGGCGGGTCCGGAGGTTGACGACCTTGGCCATGGAGCGCCCGCCGCTCAGAGATCGGTCGCCGCGAAGGTGTCGCAGGCCGCCGGGTCGCCGGTCCTGAAGCCGCGGTAGAACCATTCCCTGCGCTGATCGCCGGAGCCGTGGGTGAAGCTGTCGGGCACCACCCGGCCGCGGCTCGCGCGTTGCAGGGTGTCGTCGCCGATGCGCTCGGCGGTGTTCAGTGCTTCGCGTATGTCCCCGTCGGTCAGGTTCAGCCCGGCCGCGGCCTCGTGCGCCCAGAGGCCGGCGTAGCAATCGGCCTGAAGCTCCACCCGCACCGAGAGCGCGTTCGACTCGCGCTCGCTGGCGCGGGCGCGCCGGGCGTTCACCTCGCCGAGCAGGCCGAGCTCGTTCTGCACGTGATGGCCGACCTCGTGGGCGATGACATAGGCATAGGCGAAATCGCCGCCGGCCCCCATCTGCTGCTGCATCATCTGGAAGAAACTGGTGTCGAGAAAGACCGTCTGGTCGTTGGGGCAGTAGAACGGCCCCATCGCCGATTGCGCGAAGCCGCAACCCGAGGTGGTGCCGCCCTCGTAGAGCACCAGCCGGGGCCGGGAGTACTCGTAGCCGGAGGCCTCGAAGATGCCGCTCCAGACCTCCTCGGTCTGGGCCAGGACCACGCCGACGAATTCCTCCATCTCGTCGTTGATCTCGTTCGGCCCCGTGGGCGCCTGGCGGCTGGGCACCGGCCCGATTGTTCCGCCGCCGAGGAAGGGCGAAAGGTCGACCCCGAAGAAGATGCCGACCAGGAGCACGATGATCAGCCCGAGCCCGCCGGTCCGCCGCATGGCGCGGCCGCCGCCCGCGCCGCGGCGGTCCTCGATGCGGTCGCTGGTGCGTTTGCCGCGCCAATCCATGGCTTCGACCCCTAGGGTTTGGGCCCCAGCATCTCGCCGGGCTGAACGACCCTATCAAAAGTCGCCGCGTCCACAAAGCCCAGACGGATCGCCTCCTCCTTGAGCGTCGTGCCGTTCTTGTGTGCGGTCTTGGCGACCCTGGTGGCGTTGTCGTAGCCGATCTCGGGCGCCAGCGCGGTGACCAGCATCAGGCTCTCCCACATCAGCTTGGAGATCCGCGTCTCGTCGGCGCGGATCCCCTCGACACAATTGTCGGTGAAGGCGGAGGCGGCGTCGCCGATCAGCTGCTCGGATTGCAGCACGTTGTAGGACATCATCGGCTTGTAGACATTGAGCTCGAAATGCCCCTGGGAGCCGGCGAAGCCCACGGCGGCGTCGTTGCCCATCACATGGGCGCAGACCATGGTCAGCGCCTCGGCCTGGGTCGGGTTGACCTTGCCGGGCATGATCGAGGAGCCCGGCTCGTTCTCCGGCAGGATCAGCTCGCCCAGCCCGCAGCGCGGCCCGGAGCCGAGCAGGCGGATGTCGTTGGCGATCTTGAAGAGCGAGGCGGCCACGGTCTTCAGCGCGCCCGACATCTCCACCAGCGCGTCATGGGCGGCGAGCGCCTCGAACTTGTTGGGGGCGGTCACGAAGGGCAGGCCGGTCAGCTCGGCGATCTTGGCGGCGACGGCCTCGGCGAAGCCGACCCTGGTGTTGAGCCCGGTGCCGACCGCGGTGCCGCCCTGGGCGAGCGGGTAGATGTTGTGCAGCGCATGCGTCACCCGCCGGATGCCCTGCTCGACCTGGAAGGCATAGCCGCCGAATTCCTGGCCGAGGGTGAGCGGCGTGGCGTCCTGGGTATGGGTGCGGCCGATCTTGATGATGTCCCTGAAGGCCTCGGCCTTCTCGGCCAGCGCCCCGTGCAGCTTGCGCAGGCCCGGCAGGGTCACGCCATGGGCGACCTGCGCCACGGCCACATGCATGGCGGTGGGGAAGGTGTCGTTCGAGGACTGGCTCATGTTGACGTGATCGTTGGGGTGGACCGGCGTCTTCGAGCCCAGTTCGCCCCCGAGGATCTCGATGGCGCGGTTGGAGATCACCTCGTTGGCGTTCATGTTCGACTGGGTGCCGGAGCCGGTCTGCCAGACCACCAGCGGGAAATGCTCGTCCCATTTCCCGGCCGCGACCTCCGCCGCCGCCTGCGCGATGGCCTTGCCCAGCTCCGGGTCGAGCTTGCCCTCGGCCATGTTCACTTCGGCGCAGGCCTGCTTGATCGTGCCGAGCGCATGCACGATCGCCAGGGGCTGGCGTTCGCCGCCGATGGGGAAGTTCTGGATCGAGCGCTGGGTCTGGGCGCCCCAGTAGCGGCTGGCGTCGACCTCGAGCGGGCCGAAGCTGTCGGTCTCGGTACGGGTTCTGGTCATCGGTCCCTCGCGGCTTGCAATGCACGCGCGTGCTATAGCGGCTGCGCCCCGCCGCGCCAACGGCCATCGCGGGAGGACGCGCCGGGCAGGCATTGACAGCGCCCGGTCGATGCAACCATCTAACGGGCGGGAACCGCAACCGAGGCAGCGAAAGGCCTTCCCATGGACGAGCTCTCGCTCAATCCGAAATTCCTGCAGAATCTCATTCTGCGCACGCGCGGCCTTCTCTCCGAGGACGGCGCGCCGACCGACGACGAGGGCAATTACGTCGACGACAAGGATCCCTCGGTGCCGCGCTACGACGTGCAGGACCTGACCGTGGCCGAGCTCGCCGGCGAGATCGAGGATCTCGAGCCCGACCAGCAGGCGGAGCTGGTGGCGCTCATGTGGATCGGTCGCGGCGACATGGAGCCGGACGAATGGGAGGCGGCGGTCCAGCTCGCCTTCGACCGCCACGAGGGCTCGACGGCGGAGTACCTGCTGTCGCATCCGCATGTCGCAGAGCATTGGGACGAGGGGCTCGACCGGCTCTTCGACGGCTCCGACCTGGTGGAGACCGGCCAGTACTGAGCCGCGGCGGCGCCGGAGTTCAGTGCTTGCGGAACTTGTCGAGGCTCACGACCTCGCCGTCCCCCGCCGGCTTGACCGGTGCCGGATCCCGCGGCGGCGGCTCGGTCGGCTCGTCCTTCGCCGTGCCGGCGGCGGTCTCGTGGGCGTCGAACTTGAGGCCGAAATTCACCGAAGGGTCGGCGAAGGTCCGGATCGCGGCGAAGGGGATGACGATCGGATGCGGCACGCTGCCGAAGCTCAGCGTCACCGAGAAGCGGTCCTTCATCACCGCGAGATCCTCGAACTGGTTCTGCAGGACCACGGTCATCTCGCCCGGATAGCGCTCGCGCAGCGATGCCGCCATGTCGACGCCGGGATGGGTCGTGTCGAAGGTGATGAAGAAGTGATGCGCGCCCGGCAGCCCGTCGCGCGCAACCTGCGCGAGCACCTCCGCAATCAGGCTGCGCAGCGCCTTGTGCATCAGCTGGCCGTAGTTGATCGACTTCGCCATTGCCTGTCCCGTCACGACTTGGCGTCGACCATATCCTATTCCAACCGGGGGGGAAGGGGGCTGCGGCGGAAATCGCGAGCTGGGCGGAGGGTGCAGGCTTCTGTTGCCAGGTGCCTGCGGACCCCGCCAGGACCTGCTAGGGCCCTGGGCTTCAGGTTTCGGCAAACCTCACCGCATTACGCGGCGAGACGCACCGGAGCGTAGTTGTCGTTGGCAACTATGCGATTTGAGCCGATAACGGTGGCATCGTGCCGGGTGAAAGCCAACCCCTTTAGACGTCCGTCGATCCTGTTTCGGCCCCATGGTCCCCCAACGAGGGTTCTGGTGGAGCCGCCGGGTACCGCCCCCGGGTCCGATCCGCTTATTACGGGCGCGTTTATCACCATAGTTCCTTGCGGAACGCTCCCAATATAGGGTGAAGCGAGCCGCAGCGAAAGGGCCTCGCGCAATGTCCGGAATTCCAGCCCATATCCGCCGCCTTTCCCGCGAAGGCGCGCCGGTGGCCGATGTCGCGGCGCCGGAGAAGCTTCTCGCCGGATCCGGGGTGGCGCGGCTCTGGAACGCCTTTTCCGACCCCGGGGGGCGGTTCCATGCCGGGCATTGGCAGAGCGAGGCCGGTGTGCGGGCGGTGCACTACACCGAGACCGAGCTCTGCGTGATCCTCGAGGGGCGCGTGCGGCTGAAAGATTCCGGCGGTGCGACCGCCGAATTCGGGCCGGGAGATGCCTTCGTGATCGCCGCGGGTTTCGAAGGCAGCTGGGAATCGATCGGCCGGGTCACGAAGATCTATGCGATTCTCGAGGCCTGACACGGCCTCCGCCCGATCGATTCGGCCCGCCGGCATCGGAGCCGCCCCGGCGCGGCGGCCTTTGGCGGCGTCCCGCTGCGGGACATGGGCGTTGTGGCACGGAAGCGGCTGAAACAAGGGGATTCCGCCGGG
>NZ_DAIUBO010000062.1:0-18780 GCF_036846665.1 Amaricoccus sp.
GGGACGGGTCGGCCCTGGACGGCGTGCGAAGCGCGCCGGCCCCCGGCAGGGCCGGTGCGGCCCGATCGCCACGGGTCGATCGGGCTGGGGACACCCGGCGCGTCTGCCGTCCCCAACCGACCAAATTTTCAACAGTCGGAGCAGGCAGGCGCGCGTGGAATTGTCACGTTCGTGATCTGCGAGGGGAATGGCGGCGCCGCCACGGGGAACCATCGCCGTTCCGCAGCAGACATCCGGAGACGGTCAGGGGTCGAGCTTGCGCGCCTCGTCGATCAGCATCACCGGGATCCCGTCGTGGATCTGGAAGGCGAGGCCCGCGCCCTTGGAGACCAGCTCCCGCCGCGCGGCATCGTAGACGAGCGGTCCCCGCGTCACCGGGCAGACGAGGATCTCGAGCAGCCGGCGGTCGACCACCGGGCGCTCCGCGGTCTCGTCCGGCTCCCCGGCCGCGTCGTCGGTCACTGCAGCGTGCCTTCCTCGCCGCCGCCGCGCAGCGCGAATTCCATCAGCGTGACCAGCGTCTCGCGGCGGTTGGTCAGGGTCGGCGCCTCCAGCAGCGCCTGTTTCTCCTCCGGATCGAAGGGGCAGAGGATCGAAAGCGAATTGACCAGCAGCTCCTCGTCGGCCTCCTTCAGGCTGTCCCAGTCCGAGGAGAGCTGCGCCGTGGCGAAATACCGCGCCAGCACCGCGAGGAATTCCGCCCGGTCGAAATCCTCGTCGATCTCGGCCCGGCCGAGGTCGCGGTCGAAGCTCGACCAGTCGACGTCGGCGCGCAGATAGGGCGTGAAGCCCTCCTGCATCGCCATCACCCGGAAGCGGCTGATGCCCGACAGCGTGATCAGGTAGCGTCCGTCCTCGGTCTCCTGGAAGGCGGTCAGCCGGCCGGCGCAGCCGATCCGGTGCAGCCGCCCGCTCGCCCTGCCCTCGGGCATGACGATGGGCTGGATCATCCCGATCAGCCGGTGCTGGGTCTTGAGCGCGTCCTCGAGCATCGCGAGATAGCGCGGCTCGAAGATGTTCAGCGGCAGCCGCGCCCGGGGCAGCAGCAGCGCGCCGGGCAGCGGGAAGACGGGAATCGTCTCCGGAAGGTCGGCGAGGCTGAACTTCTTGGCCATGCGCCCTCCCGGCGCCTGCGGGCGGTTCAGGCGAAGATCATCGACGAGAGGCGCCGCCGCCCCTTCGCCGCCAGCTCCGACTTCGGCCCGAGGCTGTCGAAGAGCTTGAAGAGCTGGGCGCGCGCCGCGCCGTCGTTCCACTCCCGGTCGCGGCGGAAGAGCTCGAGCAGGGCGTCGATCGCCCCCTGCTGGTCGCCCTTGGCGACCAGCGCCATCGCGAGATCGAAGCGCGCCTGATGGTCGCCCGGGTCGCGCTCCAGCGCCGCGGCGAATTCGCCCACGTCGCCGGCATCGGCGGTGGCCTCGGCGAGCTCGATCTGCGCCCGCGCCGCCAGGATCGCCGAATCGTTGGCCTTCTCGGCGGGCACGAGATCGAGGATCGCCTTCGCCTTCTCGATGTCGCCGAGGGCGAGATGCGACCGCGACAGCCCCGAGAGCGCTGCCGGATTGCCCGCCTCCTCGGCGAGGATCGCCGCGAAGGTCTGCGCGGCATCGGCGACCGCGCCTTCCTCGAGCATCGCCTCCGCCGCCTCCAGCGCTGCCTCGAGCCCGTCGTTGCCGCCGCCCTGGGCGATCAGCCGCTCGACGAAGGCCTTGATCTGCGAGGCCGGCTGCGCGCCCATGAAGCCGTCCACCGGCTGGCCGTTCACGAAGCCGAAGACGGCCGGGATCGACTGCACCCGGAGCTGTGCGGCGATCATCTGGTTCTGGTCGACGTCGATCTTGACCAGCCGCACCTTGCCCTTGGCCGCGGTCACCGCCGCCTCGAGCGCGGGGCCGAGCGTCTTGCAGGGGCCGCACCAGGGCGCCCAGAAATCGACGATGACCGGGACCTCGCGCGAGGCCTCGACCACGTCGGCCATGAAGGTCGCCTCGGTGCCGTCCTTGATCACATCCGCCGCCGGCTTCGGCGCGAGGTTCAGTTCCATGGCCAATCCATCTTCCTGCGTCCCCGAAAGCCGGGGCCGGTCGCTGCGTTACGTGGTGTAGCACTCGCGATGCGTCAAGCCAAATCCCCGCCGCCTCAGGCGGGCGCGAGGGCGCGCATCAGCGCGGCGTGGCGGGCGAGGAAGGCGGCCTTGACCTCCGAGGGCGGGCGCAGGTGCAGGCGGGTGGTCACCGGATCGGTGATCTTCGGCTTGCCGAAGAAGCGGTCCGCCTCGGCCTCGGAGAAGCCGGCGATCCGGGTCGCCTCGAGCCAGGCCGAGATGCGGTCGGCCCGCTTGATCTGCATCTTGACGCTTCGGGGCAGCTCCGCCGGCAGGCCGAAGCGCAGGTGCACCGCCGCCGCGAGACGGGCGTCGAGCGCGGCGTAGTCCGGCCCCACTGCCGCCTTCACCGGCGAGATCATGTCGCCGATCACGTATTCCGGCGCGTCGTGCAGGAGTGCGGCCAGCCGCCAGCGCGGCTCCGCCCGCGGTGCGAGCGCCGCGAAGACCGCCTCGACGAGCAGCGAATGCTCGGCCACCGAATAGGGGTATTCGCCGGTGGTCTGGCCGTTCCAGCGCGCCACGAAGGCGAGCCCGTGGGCGATGTCCTCGATCTCGATGTCGAGCGGGGAGGGGTCGATCAGGTCGAGCCGCCGCCCGGAGAGCATGCGCTGCCAGGCGCGGGCGGGCCGGCTCAAGTCACGCCCCGCTGACGCCGCGGTGTGACGGCGGTCACAGCCCGATGACGCCGCCATGCGAGAGGATGGGGGCGGCGGAATTCGCCGCGAAGTGCAGGCCAAGGAAGGGCTCGGGTCATGCTCGGTCGGAGACGGATGCGATGGCCCGCGTTCTACAGCATCGGACGCCGCCGGCAAGTCGGAGGCGTCTCCGCGACGGGCCCCGGGGCCGCGCGCCCCGATAGCAGGAGACACGCCATGGCCAGACATCTGCTGATCGCCGCCACCCTTCTGGGACTGGCCGCCACGCCGCCCCCGCTCTGGGCGCAGACCGCCTGCGGCAACCGCGAAAAGATCGTCGAACGCCTTGCCGAGAAATACGGCGAGCAGCATCGCGGCAGCGGTCTCCAGGATCCGACCCGGCTCGTCGAGGTCTGGATCTCGCAGAGCACCGGCACCTGGACGCTGCTCTTCACCCGTGCCGACGGGATGGCCTGCATCGCCGCATCCGGATCGGACTGGCTGGACTACCCGCCGAAACTGGTTGCGGCAGGCGTCGACAGCTGAACCGTCCGCCTCAGCGGATCACCGTCATCTCGTCCGGGAAGCGGTCGAGATAGTCGCACATCTTGCCGGTCGCCAGCAGGTGCTTGCCGAGCGCCTTGCGCAGGAAGGCGCGGTTGCGCTGCGGCTGCACCCCGTCGTCGTCGAGCGGCGCGGCCTCCGGGAAATGCGCCGCGAGGAAGTCGCGATAGGCGTGGCGGAACCGGAGCGGCAGCTCGCCCTCGATGTGGTTCCAGGGTTTCTTGCGGCCGATGAAATGCACCACATTGGCGCCGACCATCGCCTCGAAGAGCCGCGACGCCCAGGTGTATTGCCAGTTCCAGACCGGGCTCAGCTCGGCCCAGACGCCCATGACGGCGCCGTTCAGCATGTCCTGGTCCATGTGGGTGAGCTTGCCGGGATGGGCGCGTGCGAAGGCGAAGGCGCTGTCGCGGATTCCTCGGGAATTATAGGCCGCCACGTCGATCAGCAGCACGCCGGCGTTGAAATAGGGTGTCGCCGGCAGCCCCATCCTGGCGAAGGAATCGATGCGCCGCCCCGGGGTCCGCCACTGGCTGTTGTCGCGCACTGCGGCGATCGCATGCGGGCCGAGCTCGAGATCGAGCAGCGCGGAGAAGTCGCCCCCCTGCAGGAAGACGTCCGAATCCAGATAGAGGAGCCGCCGGTAGTCCGCCGCGAAGGCTTCGGGAAGCGCCAGGCGCAGATAGGTCGCCTCGGTGCGGCGCCGGTCCAGGTTGAGGCCGGCGAAGCTCGCGTCGATCCGGACCTGGCAGAAGCGCAGGCCTTCCGGGGCGCCGGCCGGCGGCGTCAGCGGTTCGGTCGAGCAGATGCAGATGTCGAAGTCCCGCGCCGGGGCGAGGGCGGCGAGCTGCGTCGCGGCGAAGAGCGCGTATTTCAGGTAATTGCCGTCGCAGGCAAAGGCGACGGCCTTCTCCGCCCGCTTCGGGAGGTTGCTCGCGATCCCGATCGCCATCCCGCGCCGCCCCCCGTTCGCTTCCGCGGGGTTAGCTTACTTTGCGCCTCGCTGTTGTCGAGGGGCAGGGCGCCTGCTAGGTGGCGCTGGAAATTCGTTCTTCCGTTCTCCGGAGTCGCCCGCATGAGCAAGCAATACGTCGTCAAGGACATCGGCCTCGCCGATTTCGGCCGCAAGGAGCTGGACATCGCCGAGACGGAGATGCCCGGCCTGATGGCGCTGCGCGCCGAGTTCGGCGAATCTAAGCCGCTGAAGGGCGCGAAGATCGCGGGCTCGCTGCACATGACGATCCAGACCGCGGTGCTGATCGAGACGCTGACCCATCTCGGTGCCGAGGTGCGCTGGGCCTCGTGCAACATCTTCTCCACCCAGGACCATGCCGCCGCGGCCATCGCCGCCTCCGGGGTCCCGGTCTTCGCGGTGAAGGGCGAGACGCTCGAGGATTACTGGACCTATACCGACCGGATCTTCGACTTCGAGGACCCTAACGGGAACGGCGCCAACATGATCCTCGACGACGGCGGCGACGCGACCATGTACATCCTGACCGGCGCCCGGGTCGAGGAGGGCGAGACCGACCTCATCGAGAATCCCGACAGCGAGGAGGCGGAGTATTTCTTCGCCCAGATCAAGAAGCGCTTGAAGGCCTCGCCCGGCTGGTTCGTGAAGCAGCGCCATGCGATCCGCGGCGTCTCCGAGGAGACCACCACGGGCGTGCATCGTCTCTATCAGCTGATGGAGAAGGGCCGGCTGCCCTTCCCGGCGATCAACGTCAACGACAGCGTCACCAAGTCCAAGTTCGACAACAAATACGGCTGCCGCGAGAGCCTCGTGGACGGGATCCGGCGGGCGACGGACACGATGATGGCGGGCAAGACCGCGCTGGTGCTCGGCTATGGCGACGTCGGCAAGGGATCGGCGGCGAGCCTGCGCGGCGCGGGCGCGCGGGTGATGGTGACGGAGGTCGATCCGATCTGCGCGCTGCAGGCGGCCATGGACGGCTTCGAGGTGGTCACGATCGAGGACGTGGCCGACAAGGCCGACATCTTCATCACCGCGACCGGCAACAAGGACGTGATCCGCCTCGAGCACATGCGGGCGATGAAGGACATGGCCATCGTCGGCAACATCGGCCATTTCGACAACGAGATACAGATCGCGGCGCTGCGCAACCTGACCTGGACCAATGTCAAGGACCAGGTGGACATGATCGCGTTTCCGGATGGCAAGCGGCTGATCCTTCTCAGTCAGGGGCGGCTCCTGAACCTCGGCAACGCCACGGGTCACCCGTCCTTCGTGATGTCGGCTTCCTTCACCAACCAGGTCCTGGCGCAGATCGAGCTGTGGTCGAAGGGCGAGCAATACGAGAACAAGGTCTACGTCCTGCCCAAGCATCTCGACGAGAAGGTCGCCCGGCTGCATCTGGCGAAGATCGGCGTGAAGCTGACCGAACTCCGCCCCGAGCAGGCCGATTATATCGGCGTCTCGGCGAAAGGCCCCTTCAAGCCGGAGCACTACCGCTACTGAGGCCGCGGCGGATTCTCTAACCGTCTGGATTTGCATCGAATTGTTGGAACTCGCCGCTTGATTGCGGCGAGATTTCTGGCATAAGGGACGCATCGATGGCCGAGGCAGAAGCGTCCCTCAATCACCGTCGCTCTCCATATCGACTGCACAGGTTTGCCCCCGGGTCCACGGACTCGCGGCATCGTGCGGGTCGCGGGGTCCCAGGACATCCGGCATCAGCGGCGCCCGACGGCAGTGGGGTGCGTTCGCGGTTCCGCGCCGGATTGCCCGGGCCTCGCACTTGGGGTCTAGCCCGCACGAACCGGTCGGGAGGGTCCTTTGAGGGGAGGGCCCTCCCGATCGCGTTTCGCGGTGGGCGGGCGCCGCCGGGGCGCCGCGCGATCCATTCACCGGCCATGCGCGGGACTTGTGCGAAGCGCCTCGGTCTGTGCTAGACTTGTCGCCACGTGATCTGGGGGGTGTCCGGCCCGGCTTCGCCGCCGGGGGCTTGCGTTCGGCCGTGCCGACCGCTAAGTGCTGCACTTTCCTGAACCACCGGATCTGGAGGTCCGCCATGGCCCGCGTAACCGTCGAAGACTGCGTCGACAAGGTACCGAACCGTTTCGAGCTCGTCATGCTCGCGGCCCATCGGGCGCGCGCGCTGGCCTCCGGGGCGCCGCTGACCGTCTCGCGGGACAACGACAAGAACCCGGTGGTGGCGCTGCGCGAGATCGCCGACGAGACGCTGACCGCCGACCAGCTGCGCGAGAACGCGATCGAGAGCTTCCAGCGGCAGATCGAGGTGGACGAGCCCGAGGAGGACGTCATGACCCTCCTCGTCGCCAATGATGCGCCCGCCGAGGATGACATGTCCGAAGAGCGGCTGCTGCGGGCGCTGATGGAGGCTCAGGGCGAGAACTGAGATCAACCTCCGCACCCCTGACCGCGAGCGATGCCACGCCCGTCCGCACGGGCGATGACGGGCTGATTCCGGTCGAGGCGCTGACCTCGCTGATGCGTTCCTACAACCCCCGCTGCGCGGTGGGCGTGATCGAAGCCGCCTACGATTACGGGCGGCGGATGCACGAGGGCCAGTTCCGCACCTCCGGCGAGCTCTATTTCAGCCATCCGGTGGCGGTCGCCATGCTGCTCGCCGAGCAGCGGCTCGACGACAACACGATCATCACCGCGCTGCTGCACGACACGATCGAGGACACCGGCTCGACCTACAACGAGATCGCGCTGCGCTTCGGCGACGAGGTGGCGCAACTGGTCGACGGGGTGACCAAGCTCACCAATCTCGAGCTCTCCCAGGTCGGCAACGCCCAGGCGGAGAACTTCCGCAAGCTCCTGATGGCGATGTCGAAGGACCTGCGGGTGCTGCTGGTCAAGCTCGCCGACCGGCTGCACAACATGCGCACCATCCGCCACCTGCCCCCGGAGAAACAGGTGCGCAAGGCGCGCGAGACCATGGACATCTTCGCGCCGCTCGCGGGCCGCATGGGCATGCAGTGGATGCGCGACGAGCTCGAGGACATCTCCTTCCGCATCCTCAACCCCGAGGCGCGCAATTCGATCATCCGCCGCTTCCTGACGCTGCGGAACGAATCCGGCGACGTGATCCCCAAGATCACCGAGGACATCCGCACCGTGCTCGCCGGCGCCCGCGTCACCGCCGAGGTTCTGGGCCGCGAGAAGAAGCCCTATTCCATCTGGCGCAAGATGGAGGAGAAGAAGGAGGGCTTCTCGCGCCTCTCCGACATCTACGGATTCCGCATCGTCACCCGGTCGGTGGAGGAATGCTACATGGCGCTCGGCGCGGTGCACCAGCGCTGGCGCGCGGTGCCGGGCCGCTTCAAGGACTACATCAGCCAGCCGAAGTCGAACGGCTACCGCTCGATCCACACCACGGTCTCGGGGCGCGACGGCAAGCGGGTCGAGGTGCAGATCCGCACGCTCGAGATGCATGCGGTCGCCGAGAGCGGCGTGGCGGCGCATTGGTCCTATCGCGACGGCGAGCGCTTCGAGAACCCCTTCGCGGTCGATCCCTTCCGCTGGCTCCGCTCGCTGACCGAACGCTTCGAAGGGGCGGAGGATTCGGAGGATTTCCTCGAGCACGTCAAGCTCGAGATGTTCCAGGACCAGGTCTTCTGCTTCACGCCCAAGGGCGAGGTGGTGAAGCTGCCCCGGGGCGCGACGCCGATCGACTTCGCCTATGCCATCCACACCCGCATCGGCGACAGCTGCGTGGGCGCCAAGGTCGACGGCAACCGCGTGCCGCTCTGGACCAAGCTCCGCAACGGCCAGTCGGTCACGATCATCCGCGCCGAGGGCCAGCGACCGCAGCCCTCCTGGGAGGACATGGTGATCACCGGGCGGGCGAAATCGGCGATCCGGCGATCCCTGCGCGGCGAGCAGCGCGCGACCCAGGTGCGGCTGGGGCGCGAGATCGCCCGGGTGGCGCTCGAACGGGTGGGCAAGCGGGCCTCCGACAAGGCGCTCGAGGCGGCGGCCAAGCGGCTGGGGCTCGAGGAGGGCGACGACGTGCTGGCCCGGCTCGGCGCGGCGGAGATGACCGGCAAGGATCTCGTCGCGACGCTCTATCCCGAGTTGCAGCGCGAGCCGCTGCCCGCCGCCGGCGACGGCACCGCCCCGGTGGTCATCGGCCTTGGCTCCGGGCAGGAGGCGCGCCCCGCGCCCTGCTGCAACCCCATCCCCGGCGAGCGCATCGTCGGCATCGCCGTGCGCGGGAAGGGGGTGATGATCCATGCCATCGACTGCGAGGAACTGGTCGCCTTCGAGGAGGAGCCGGACCGCTGGATCGACCTGCGCTGGGCGGAGGGACACTCGCGTCCCGATCATGCGGTGGCGATCGAGATCGCGCTCGCCAACGATGCCGGCGTGCTGGGGCGGATCTGCACGCTGATCGGCGAGCAGCATGCCAACATCACCGACATCGATTTCACCGATCGTAAACCAGACTTTTACCGCATGATCGTTGAAATCGAGGTGCGGGATATGGAACACCTCACCCATGTCCTGACGGCGATCGACGCCGATTCGGACGTGGCGCAGGTCCGACGCTTCCGGAGGACCGCGGCGGCGGCCCGGGGCGGAGCGGCCCACCGCGGGGATTGAGGTTTCGCGCGCCCGGAGGTGGCGAGTCGATCCGGGCAGATGGTATTCAAGAGACGCGACAAGCTCCCCTTCCCGACCCGGCTTCGCGGGTTCCTGTTCCCGCGGCGCGGCTGGCGGCGCGGGATCGAATATCTCGCCCATCGCATGCGGCGGCTGCCCGACACGCCGCACCGCATCGCGCTGGGCTTCTCCTGCGGCGTCTTCATGTCCTTCACGCCGTTCTTCGGGCTGCATTTCATCCTGGCGGCGGCGATGGCGCGGGTGATCCGCGGCAATGCGCTGGCCGCGCTGATCGGCACCGCCGCCGGCAATCCGCTGACCTTTCCCTTCATCGCCTCGATCTCGCTCGGGCTGGGGCGGCGGATCCTCGGCTACGGCGCCTCGGGGCGGGACTTCCGGCGCATCGCCGAGGGCTTCAAGCAGTTCTTCATCGGCCTCTGGGAGAGCGTGCTCAACCTCTTCGGCGCCGGGCATGCCGACTGGCACAAGCTCACGCTGCTCCTGCAGGACGTGATCTGGCCCTATTTCGTCGGCGGCCTGCTGCCCGGCCTGGTGGCGGCGATCGCGAGCTACTACCTGGTGCGGCCGCTGGTGGCGGCCTATCAGGCGGGCCGCCGCGCCCGGCTGCTCGACAAGGCGAAGGCGCGGCTGATGCGCCGCAAACCGGAGGCTGGCGTCCACGCCCCGCCGCTCTATACTCGCAACGACAGCAAGGCCGCGGGAGGCAAGGGACTGAAATGACACGAGGAATTCCGGCCGGAGCGCTGCGGCTCGGGGTCAACATCGACCATGTGGCCACGGTGCGCAATGCCCGAGGCGCTCCCTTTCCCGACCCGGTGCGCGCCGCGCGGCTGGCCGAGGCGGCGGGTGCGGACGGCATCACCGCGCATCTGCGCGAGGACCGCCGCCACATCACCGACGCCGATATCGACGCGCTGATGGCGGCGATCACGCTGCCGCTCAACCTCGAGATGGCCGCCACCCCGGAGATGCAGGCGATCGCGCTCCGCCACCGGCCGCATGCGGTCTGCCTCGTGCCGGAGCGGCGCGAGGAGCGCACCACCGAGGGCGGGCTGGAGGTGGCGCGCGAGGAGAACCGGCTGGCGCATTTCATCGCCCCCCTGCGCGAGGCGGGCTGCCGCGTCTCGATCTTCATCGCCGCCGAGCCCCGGCAGATCGAGGCGGCGCATCGCATCGGCGCGCCGGTGATCGAGCTCCATACCGGCGCCTATTGCGATGCCGCGCTCGCGGGCGACCTGGCGGCGCGCGACGCGGAGATGGAGCGGCTGCGCGCCATGGCCGCCTTCGCCGAGGAACTGGGGCTCGAGGTGCATGCCGGCCACGGGCTCACCTACGACAATGTCGCCCCGGTGGCGGCGCTGCCCCAGGTGCGCGAGCTCAATATCGGGCATTTCCTGGTGGGCGAGGCGATCTTCGTCGGCCTGGAGGCCGCGATCAGGCGCATGCGCGCGCTGATGGACGCGGCGCGCGGCGAAAGCGGCGCCTGACGCTCCGCTCCGGCGGGCGCCGGCCGGAGCCGACGCCCGAGCGGTGCTTCCGGCGAACGGCTTCGCTCAGTCGGCCTTCGGCTTGGCCTTGCGCCGCTTCGGGGCGGTGGCGGCGACAATCGGCGCGGCTTCGGCCTTGGCGGCGGCGACCTTGCGCCGCGGCTTCGGCTTGGCGGCCGGGGCCGTCTCGGCGGCGATCTCCGCGCTTGCCGCCATCCAATGCGCCTCGGCGCGGTCGGCGGGGCGCCCCTCGCGCTCCCAGATCATATGGGCGCGTTCGCGGATGCGGTGCTCGAGTTCCGTGATCATTCTTGCCTCCAAAGGGGTCTTCGTCCAATGCGGGCCCGGGATGGGTCACCGGGTTCTGCCGAAATCGGCGCGAGAATGCAACTGCCGGTTGCCGCGCGCGCTCTGCCGGAAGGCGCCGGAGGGCAGTTTCGTCGCGCGCCGGGAGTCGCGCTGGAAATGCGCCCGGTCGGCATGGCCGCAGCGAGAGCCGATCTCGGCGGGGGGGGGGGCGATCTTCGCGGGCGTGGCGAGGCACCGCCCGCTGGCGGCGCCCGGCCTCGCGCCCTCCTGAGGCTCGGGCCTTTCCGTCGCTGCCCGTCCCGGCTATGCCCTCTCGGGTCAGGGGTGCAGCCAAAGCGGAAGGCCTCGAATGATCCTCGGCATCGGGTCCGACCTCGCCAATATCGAGCGCATCGAGGGCACGATCGCCCGCTTCGGCGCGCGGTTCCTCGACCGGGTGTTCACCGAGCGCGAGAAGGCGACCGCGGAGCGGCGGGCCGAGCGGGCGGCGACCTATGCCAAGCGCTGGGCGGCCAAGGAGGCCTGTTCAAAGGCGCTGGGCACCGGGCTGCGCATGGGGATCCGCTGGCGCGACATGGGGGTGGTGAACCTCGCGACCGGCCAGCCGGTGATGGTGCTGGAGGGCTGGGCGGCCGAGCGGCTGGCGGCGATGACGCCCGCGGGCCATCGCGCGGTGGTGCATGTCACCCTGACCGACGACCGCCCCTGGGCGATGGCCGTGGTGGTGATCGAGGCGCTGCCGGAGCTGTACGCAGAATAGACAAGCGCCCGCCCCGCGCTCGTCATGCCAAAGGCGTGGCCCCGGCACGACCGGGCGCTTCGCCCCCGCCCGGGCCGGGGCGCTGCCCTCGGTTTGCTGCGGGGCGGTCGAACAAGAAAGGGTGAACCCCACATGCGACAGCCCTACGGCGCGGGGCCGCTCGCCTTGACAGCAACCGGGGCAGGCGCGACAAGGCGGCGGGCCGCGGCAGGATCGGTAGGAATGGCGACCAAGAGCAAGTCCAGGGGCGGCTTCGCGGAGATGATCAAGACGATCGTCTATGCGCTGCTGCTCGCCGGCGTGATCCGCACCCTGTTCTTCCAGCCCTTCTGGATCCCCTCGGGCTCGATGAAGCCGACGCTGCTGATCGGGGATTTCCTCTTCGTCAACAAGATGGCCTACGGCTATTCGAAGCATTCCTGCCCCTTCTCCATGTGCCCCTTCATCGAGGGCCGCTGGCTCGCCCGCCAGCCCGAGCGGGGCGACGTGGTTGTCTTCAAGCATCCCACCAACGGCACCGATTACATCAAGCGGCTGATCGGCCTGCCCGGCGACACGGTGCAGATGATCGACGGCATCCTCTACGTGAACGGCGAGGAGCTGCCGCAGGTGCCCGAGGGCGAATTCATCGAGCCGAACCTGCCGCAGGGGCCGATGAAGAACCTGCCGCGCTGCGCCAACCGCCCGGTCGAGGTCGGCGGGGAATGCATCAAGGCCGAAGCGATCGAGACCCTGCCCGGCGGCCGGCAGCACGCGGTGCTCGACATCGACGTGGGCTTCGGGGACACCACGCCCGTCTTCACCGTGCCTGAGGGCGAGTATTTCTTCATGGGCGACAACCGCGACAATTCGATGGACAGCCGCTTCCCCCGCAGCGCCGGCGGCGTGGGCACCGTGCCCTTCGAGAATCTCGTCGGCCGGGCCGACCGGGTGATCTTCTCCTCGGCCGGCAGCTCGATGCTGGCCTTCTGGACCTGGCGGCCGGACCGCTTCTTCGTGGGGATCGATTGAAGCTCGGCCGGGCCATGGCGGAGGCGGCGGCCCGGCTAGGCCACGGCTTCGCGCGGCCCGAGCTGCTGCAGGAGGCGCTGACGCATCCCTCCGTGGCGGGGCGGCCGCACAACCAGCGGCTGGAGTTCCTCGGCGACCGGGTGCTGGGGCTGGTGATCGCCGAGGCGCTGATCG
Source organism: Amaricoccus sp. (assembly GCF_036846665.1). Lineage (NCBI taxonomy): Bacteria > Pseudomonadati > Pseudomonadota > Alphaproteobacteria > Rhodobacterales > Paracoccaceae > Amaricoccus > Amaricoccus sp. Next base: position 12,665 of record NZ_DAIUBO010000062.1, read on the forward strand.
GCCAGGACGCGGAGGCCGAGGAGGGCCAGCTCGCCCCGCGGCTCAACGCGCTGGTGCGCAAGGAGACCTGTGCGGAGGTCGCCGCGGAGATCGGCCTCGGCACGGCGCTGCGCATGGGGCGCTCGGAGATGCTGACCGGCGGGCGGCGCAAGACCGCGCTTCTCGGCGATGCGATGGAGGCGGTGATCGCGGCGGTCTATCTCGACGGCGGGCTGGAGGCGGCGCGCGGGGTCATCCTGCGGCACTGGGCCGGGCGCATCGCCGCGGTGCGCGCGCAGCCGCCCGACGCCAAGACCGCGCTGCAGGAATGGGCGCAGGCGCGCGGGCTGAAGCCGCCGGTCTATGCCGATCTGAACCGCACCGGCCCGGACCACGCCCCGGTGTTCCTCGTGGAGGTGCGGCTCGAGGACGGAAGTTCCGCCCAGGGCGAGGCGGCCTCGAAGCGCGCCGCCCAGCAGGCCGCGGCCGAGGTGCTGCTCGCCCGGCTGGAGGCGGCGGCGTGAGCGAGCCGAGCCGCTGCGGCCTCGTGGCGCTGATCGGCGAGCCGAACGCGGGCAAGTCGACGCTGATGAACCGCTTCGTGGGCGCCAAGGTCGCGGCCGTCACCCACAAGGTGCAGACCACCCGGGCGCGGATCCGCGGCATCGCCACGGCGGGCGCGGCGCAGCTCGTCTTCATCGACACGCCGGGCCTCTTCCGGCCGCGCCGCCGGCTCGACCGCGCCATGGTCAAGGCGGCCTGGGCGGGGGCGGGCGACGCCGACGTGGTGGTGCTCCTGATCGAGGCGCATCGCGGCAGGACCGAAGGTGTCCGCGCAATTCTCGAAGCGCTCGATGCGCAGCTGCCCAAGGGCCGCCCGGTGGCGCTCGCGATCAACAAGATCGACCGGGTCAGGGCGGAGGCGCTGCTGGCGCTGAGCGCGGAGATGAACGCCGCGCGGAATTTCGCCGCGACCTTCATGATCTCGGCGGAGAAGGGCTACGGCGTCGAGGATCTGCGCGACTGGCTGGCGGGGCAGGTACCGGAGGGGCCCTGGCTCTATCCCGAGGACCAGATCGCCGACATGGCCCAGCGCCAGATCGCCGCCGAGATGACGCGGGAGAAGCTGACGCTCCGGCTGCACCAGGAGCTGCCCTACCAGCTGACCGTCGAGACCGAGGCCTGGGAGGAGCGCAAGGACGGCTCGGTCAGGATCGACCAGATCGTCTATGTCGCCCGCGACGGCCACAAGGGCATCGCGCTGGGGCCCAAGGGCGCAACGATCAAGGCCGTCGGCCAGGCGGCACGGGAGGAGATCAAGGCCTTCCTCGGGCGCGAGGTGCATCTCTTCCTGACGGTGAAGGTGCGGCCGAACTGGATGGACGAGGCCGAACGCTTCGCGGCCATGGGGCTCGATTTCCGCGACGGCGAGGGATGACCCCGCGCCTGACCGCCGAATTCTGGGTCCAGGCCTATCTCGCCCGCCTGCGCCTCGCCGACATCCCCGCCTTCGTCACCGCGCGGGGCGACGCGACCGCCGGCGCGGTGCTGGTCAAGCTCAACACGCTCGACGGGCGGGCGCAGGCGCTCACCCGCAGCTTTGACGCCTCCGGCGCGCGGGTCTGGGTGGCGCTGGCAGAGGGCGCCGAGGCGGAGGTGGATGCCGCACTCGCGCGCCAGCGCGGCTTCGACCCCGATCTCTGGATCGTGGAGGTCGAGGACCGCGCCGGGCGGCACCTTCTCGACCAGCCGGGGCTGGCGGACTAGCCTCGCACCCATGGACTGGCGCGACGAGGGCATCCTGCTGACTTCCCGCCGGCACGGCGAATCCGCGGCGATCGTGGAGATCTTCACCGCGGCCCATGGTCGGCACGCGGGCGTGGTGCGCGGCGGGGCGGGGCGGCGGATGGCGCCGGTGCTCCAGCCCGGCGCGCTGCTGGCGGTGGAATGGTCGGCGCGGCTCGAGGAGCATATCGGCGCCTTCCGCGTCGACCCCGTGGCGACGCGGGCGGCGGTGCTGATGGGCGACCGCGCGGCGCTGGCGGCGCTCGGCGCGATGACCTCGCTGATCACCGCGGCCATGCCCGAGCGCGATCCCCATCCCGAGCTCTATGCCCGCAGCCGCGAGCTGCTGGCGGCGCTGGGCTCGGCGCCGGACTGGCCGGCGCGCTACGCCGCTTGGGAGCTGGCGCTGCTGGCCGAGCTCGGCTTCGGGCTCGACCTCGGCACCTGCGCCGCGACCGGGGTGCGCGACGGTCTGGTCTGGGTCTCGCCGAAGTCTGGGCGGGCGATCAGCCGGGCGGCGGGCGCGCCCTGGGCCGACCGGCTGCTGCCGCTGCCCGCATTCCTGCGCGACGGCTGGGAGACGCCGCCGGAGCGCGAGGCGATTGCCGCGGCGCTGGCCTTGACGGGATATTTCCTCGAGGCGCGCCTCGCGCCCGGCCTGCCGCGCGAGGCGCTGCCGGCGGCGCGCGCGCGGGCGGTGGAGGCGATGCTGCGCGGCTAGCGGGACAGGCGACGCCGATGCGCGCAACCGGCGCGCCCGAAGCCTCGGAGCAGCTGCGCCCCGCCGGAAAGCCGGCACCGCCGGCTTGCATTTCGCGCCGCGCGGGGGCCAATCTGGCGCTCGCCATGGGCCGAAAGGGGGATCCGGAATGAGCGTCCAGAGCTATCACGGCGCGTGCCAATGCGGCGCGGTCGCCTATGACGTCGATGTCGACATCTCGAATCCCATCACCTGCAATTGCTCGCGCTGCCAGCGGCTCGGCTCGGTGCTCGCCTTCGCCCCGCGCGAGAGCTTCCGGCTGCTCTCGGGCGAGGACGATCTCACCGAATACCTGTTCAACAGGAAGGTGATCCGCCACCTGTTCTGCCGGACCTGCGGCATCGAGAGCTTCGCCTATGGCGCGATGCCGGACGGCACGCCGATGGTGGCGGTCAACGTCAACTGCCTCGACGGCGTCGACCCGCGCGCCCTGCCGGCCAAGCATGTCGACGGGCGCTCGCGGTGAGCCGTCCCGGCACCGGCGCAGACCGGGCCGATCCGACCACCTGCCAGAAATGGGGCGCCGGGGCTGGTGGAGGCGACGGCCGGAATCGAACCGGCGTGCACGGATTTGCAATCCGCTGCGTAACCACTCCGCCACGTCGCCAACTGGCCGTAGGCATTAGGTTTCGCTCCGGCGGACGTCAAGGACGTATCGGGGGCGGCATCGCGTTTCCGCTCCCGTTCCGTGCCACGGGCCGGCGCTTCCCGCCGCCGCCCGCGGGCCGCCGCCGTCAGCCGGGGCCGAAATAGGAAAGGCCGCTCACGGCGAGATAGGTCGCATAGAGCGAGGTGGTCCCGGTGATGTAGAGCCGGTTGCGCTTCGGCCCGCCGAAGGCGACGTTGCTCACGGTCTCCGGCACCAGGATCTTGCCGATCAGCGCCCCGTCGGGCGCGAGGCAATGCACGCCGTCGGCCGCGCTCGCCCAGATGTTGCCGTTCACATCGATGCGGAAGCCGTCGTAGAGGCCGCGGTCGCAGACCGAGAAGACCTCGCCGCCCGAGAGCCGCTTGCCGTCCACGGCGAAGCGGCGGATGTGGCGCGGGCCCTTCGGCTCGTGGGTGGCGCCGGTATCGGAGACGTAGAGCAGCCGCTCGTCCGCGGAGAAGGCGAGGCCGTTCGGCTTGACGAAATCGTCCGCGACGATCTCGACCACACCGCTCGCCGGGTCGATGCGGTAGACATGGCTGCCGCCGATCTCCGAGCGCGCGGCATCGCCCTCGTAGTCGCTGTCGATGCCGTAGGTCGGGTCGGTGAACCAGATTCCGCCGTCGGAGGCGACCACCACGTCGTTGGGCGAATTGAGCCGCCGGCCCTCGTGGCGGTCGGCCAGCACCCGGATGCGGCCGTCGTGCTCGGTGCGCGTCACCCGCCGTCCGCCGTGCTCGCAGGTGACCAGCCGGCCCTGGCGGTCCCGCGTCTGGCCGTTGGCATTGCGCGAGGGGTTGCGGAACTCGGCGGTCTGGCCGCTGGCCTCGTCGTAGCGCATTATGCGGTCGTTGGGGATGTCGGAGAAGAGCAGGTAGCGCCCGTCGCCGAAATAGACCGGGCCCTCGGTCCAGCGCCCGCCCTGCCAGAGGCGCTCCAGATGCGCGTTCTTCAGGCAGAGCCGGGTGAAGGCGGGGTCGAGCGACTCGACATGCGCGCCGAACAGGAAGCCGAGCGGATCCGTCATGCGTTCCTCCCTTGCCGGATGCATCTCGATAGGCCAGCCGGGGATTTGGCGAAAGGCCCCCGTCCGCATCGCGTTGCCAGCCATGGCGAAATGTGGCATCACGGCGCCGGTTCGGATCTCGCTAGGGTTTCTGTCGCATGACCGATTTCGCCGCCGCCCGTGAAGCCATGGTGGACCGCCAGGTCCGGCCCTCCGACGTGACGCGCTACCCGATCATCGAGGCGCTCCTGCGCGTGCCCCGCGAGGATTTCGTGCCGCCGGCGCTGCGGCCGGTGGCCTATCTGGGCGAGCATGTGCCGCTGGCGGAGGACCGGGTGCTGCTCGACCCGCGGGTCTTCGCCAAGATGCTCGATGCGCTCGACATCGGCCCCTCCGACCTGGTGCTCGATGTCGGCTGCGGGCTCGGCTATTCCACTGCCGTCATCGCCCGGCTCGCGGAGGCGGTGATCGCGCTCGAGGAGGACGCGGCCATGGCCCAGGAGGCCGAGGCCCGGCTGGCCGCGGGCGGCGCCGACAACGCCGTGGTCGAGCAGGGGCCGCTCGCGGCCGGGATCGCCCGGCACGGCCCCTTCGACGTCGTCATCATCGAGGGCGCCATCGAGGCGCTGCCGGAGGCCTTCGAGGCGCAGCTCAAGCCGGGCGGGCGGATCGCGGCGATCTTCGCGAACGGGGCGGGGGGTCAGGCGCGGCTGGGGCTCATGACCCCCCGGGGCATCGCCTGGCGGCGCATCTTCGATGCCACTGCGCCCGTCATGCCGGGCTTTGCCGTGGCGAAAGCGTTTGAGTTTTGACTTCATTCCGCCGATAGTGCCAGCATGAGCCCGGCCAACGGGCCGAGAGGCATGAGCAGAGTCCGGAGTTCGTCATGGCGTCGCGCCGTTTCCGTCCCTTTCTGATCTCGACGGCGCTCGCCGCGGGACTGGCGCTCTGGTCCGGGCCGACGACGGCGGAGACGCTCACCGACGCGCTCATCACCGCCTATCAGACCAGCCCGCTCCTCGAAGCGAACCGCGCCGCCCTGCGCAACCTCGACGAGAACGTACCCCAGGCCCGCGCCAACCGCCGGCCGCAGGTGGGCGCCAGCATCTCGGGCCAGACCGGGACGACGGTGGAGGAGCTGGATTTCGGCGTCGCCGGCATCGAGGCCTCGCTGAACGCGACCCTGCTCCTCTTCGACAACGGCCAGACGGCGGCGGCGGTCGAGGCGGCGCGCAACCAGGTTGCCTCGGGCCGCGCCGATCTCAAGGACATCGAGCAGCTGGTGCTCTTCAACGCCGTGCAGGCCTATGTGGACGTGCGCCGCGACGAGGAATTCGTGCGGCTCGCCGTCAACGACGTCGACCGCCTCGACGAGACGCTGAGCGCCACCCAGAACCGCTTCGACGTGGGCGAGGTGACCCGCACCGACGTCAGCCAGAGCGAGGCGCGCCTCGCGGAATCGCGCTCGCAGCTCGCGGCGGCGCGGGGCCAGCTCGAGATCTCGCGCGAGGCCTATCGCGCGGCGGTGGGCGTGGCACCCGGCAATCTCGAGCGGCTCCCGACGCTGCCCGACCTGCCGGCCACGCTCGAGGAGGCCACGGCGATCGGCATCCAGCGCAATCCGCAGGTGGTCGCGGCGCAGTTCAACGAGCGGGCCGCGGTCTACAATTTCGACCGGGCGCTCGCCGCCAAGGGGCCGACGATCAGCGTCGGCGGATCGGTGGGGGTCGAGCGGCTGCGCCAGAACCCGCAGGTCGACTACGACGGCAGCACCTTCGGCCAGGCCAGCATCTCGGCCAACCTGCCGCTCTATACCGGCGGGCGGAACGACAGCCTGGTGCGCCAGGCGCAGGCGGGGGTCGGCCCGCGCCGGTTTCCAGTCCAGGGGGGGGGGGGGGGGGGGAGGGAGGAGGGGGGGGCCGCCCCGGGGGGGGTGG